>JAXGTK010000049.1:0-15037 GCA_040774965.1 Propionicimonas sp.
ATCAGGCTGGTGTCCGCGAAGTGCTCCAGGAACAACGGCTGGACGAGCGTGTGCAGCGGGCGTCCCCACCACTCGTCGATCACGCCCACGACGGACGCGTGGTCACCCGGCACGGCCGTCCGGATCACCGCCACGGCTAGATCCCGGCGTAGGAGTGCAGGCCGGAGACGAGCAGGTTGATGCCGATGAAGTTGAACCAGAAGCTCGCCACGCCGATGATCGCGACGACGGCCGCCCGGTGGCCCTTCCAGCCCACGGTGGCCCGGGCGTGCAGGTAGACCGCGTAGATGATCCACGTGACCAGCGACCAGGTCTCCTTCGGGTCCCAGCCCCAGAACCGGCCCCAGGCGTACTGGGCCCAGATCGCCCCCGCGGCGATGGTGAACGTCCACAGCGGGAACGCGAACGCGTGGAACCGGTAACTGACCCGGTCGAGGGTCTCCGCGGACGGGATCCGGGCCAGGTAGCCGCGAACCTCACCGCGCTCCTCCGCCCGGCTGCGGACCAGGTACAGGATCGCCGCGATCGCGCCGATGTTGAACGCGGCGCCCGCGGTGGCGGCTGCGATGATGTGGATCACGAACCAGACCGAGTGCAGTGCCGGCATCAGCTCGGAGACCGCGACGTAGAAGACCGTCACAGCCAGCCCCTGGCCGATGGTGAGCAGCAGCGTGACCGGCAGGCCCAGCCAGCGCATGCCGAACTTCAGCGCGAGCACCAGGTAGACGATCACCGCGATCGCCAGCGACGTGGTGATGAACTCGTACATGTTGCCCCACGGCGCACGCTCGGCGGCGATCCCGCGCAGCACCACCCCGACGATGTGGGTGACCGCGGCGACCATGGTGATCGCCAGCCCGGCGCGGCCCAGGGCCTCGGTGCGGGCGCTGGGTGCCGTCCGCCCGGACTCCGGCGGCGTCGCGGACAGCTCGGACGCGACCGGCGCACCGGCACCCACGGCGACCAGTTCGGGCTCGGCCACCTTCGCGGTGCGCGCGCTCGCCCACTCGGCGGCGTGCATGGTCATCGCGAGCAGGTAGAGCACCGCTGAGGTGACCATCGCCAGGCTGGAGTAGTAGGCGATCAACGCTCCTCCTCGTCGGTTGGAGGCTCGGCGGCCTCGTCGTCCTCGGCGGGGGTCAGCGTAGCGTCCACCCCACAGGCCTCCGCCAGTGCCGTCACCTCCTCGATGAGACCGCCGCGGCCGTCCACCCGGTCGAGGCCGGCCACGGAGACGGTGGTTCCGACGGCTTCAGCCGGCTGGTCGGGTCCCTCGGGTCCCGGGGAGGTCGCGGCGGGCCCGGCCACCCGGACGAACAACCGGCGCGGCTTCACGGTGAGCGACAGCGCCATGCCGAGGACGGCGAGCATCACCGAACCGAGCACGAGCCAGCCGCCGGGAGTGCTCGACACCTGCAGCTTCGTCCAGCGTTTCCAGCCGTCGAACGTGATCGAGCCCTTGCCGTCCGGCAGTTTGTAGCCGGTACCCGGCGTGAGGGCGACGCTGACCGGGCTGCCGTCGGCCTGGGTCAGCTGGGTGAGGCCGGTCGGGTCGAGGGCGTACACGTTCTCGGGCGCGCCGGTCTCCTGCTTGGGCGGCCCGCTCCACACGTTGAGCAGCAGTTCGGGGTTCAGCGCGTCCGGGAACGCCGAGACCATCCCGGACGCACCGCCCGAAACAGCAGTAGGTAGGAATACTCCCTGGAAGGCCAGCCGTTCGGGCCGGGCGTCCGGAGCCTTGATCACCCCGTCGGAGAGGAAGTTCGCGTCCTGGGGCAGGAACACGACCGGCCCGGAGAAGGCCACGTCGCCGTTGCCGTCCTTCACCGTCACCACGGGCGCGTAGCCGTGGCCGAGCAGGCTCACCTGTTCGCCGCCGAGCTGGAGCGGAGCGTTCACCTGCAGGCTCTCGGTCACGTCGTCCTGCCCTGGCCGGCTCACGGTGACGTGGGCGTTGAACTCGCGGGCCGCGCCGGTCTGCACCGGGCCGGTCTCGAAGCGGACGTCGAAGGCGTCGAGCCTGATGGTGAACGGGGTCAGCTGGGACGAGTGGAACGCCGCCCCGGCCCCGAAGTCGTCGTACTGGGTGAGCGTGTTCGAGAACGCCTGCCCCTCGACGACGATCGCGGTGCCCTTGAACTGGAACAGCGAGCCCCACGCGAGCCCGATCAGCATCGTGACGAGGCAGATGTGGAAGACGAGGTTGCCGGTCTCGCGCAGGTAGCCGCGCTCGGCGGAGACGCTGTCGGCGTCCCGGCGCACCCGGTACCTCCGGGCGCGGAGGTGGGCCTCGGCGGCGTCCAGGACCGCCGCGGCGTCGGTCTCGAGCACCGCGGACGCGTGGCCGGGCAGCCGGGTCAGCCTCCCCGGCGCCGGGGACGGCTGCGCCCGCACCTCGCGCAGGTAGGTGGCGGTGCGCGGCAGGATGCAGCCGATCAGGCTGATGAACAGCAGCAGGTAGATGGCGGCGAACCACGCAGAGCCGAAGACGTCGAAGAAGCCCAGCCGGTCCAGCCACGGGCCGATGTCGGGGTGCGCCTTGAGGTAGTCGGACACGCCCACCGGGTTGGTCGGGCGCTGCGGCAGCAGCGAGCCGGGCATGGCGGCGACGCCGAGGACCGCCAGCAGGACGAGCGCGGTGCGCATCGAGGTGAGCGTGGCCCACGCGAACCGGAGCCAGCCGACGACCGCCTTCATCAGACCACCGCCCCGAAACCGGCCGCCCACTGCTGCACGCCGGACATCAGGGCGTCCCACCAGCCGGTGACGAGCAGGACGCCGACCAGCATCATCGTCACCCCGCCGAACACCTGGACGCCGCGGTGGTGGCGCTTCACCCACTCCAGGGTGCCGGCGAACCGGTCGAACGCCAGCCCGGCGACGACGAACGGCAGGCCGAGCCCGAGCGCGTAGACGAAGGCCAGCACGCCGCCGCGCAGCGCCGTCCCCTCGTTCAGCGCCAGGGAGAGCACCACGGACAGCGCCGGGCCGATGCAGGGCGTCCAGCCGAGCGCGAACACGATCCCCAGCAGCGGGGACGCGGCGACGCCCAGCTTCGGCGCCACGTTGGGCCGCCAGGTGGCCTGGAACGGCAGCCAGCCCGTGAAGACCAGGCCGAGCGCGATGGCGACCAGCCCGGCCACCACCGACAGCGGACGCTGCCACGTCACCAGGGCGGAACCGACCGTGCCGGCCAGGGCCCCGGTGGCGACGAAGACCAGCGCCAGCCCGGCCACGAAGCCGAGCGTCCCGGCGAGCACGCGACGCCGCTGCCGTCCGATCTCGCCGGAGGTGATCTCGGCCGCGCCCAGGCCCGTGGCGTAGGAGAGGTAGCCCGGCAGCAGCGGCAGCACGCACGGGGAGAAGAAGGAGACGAGCCCGGCGAGGAGCGCCACCGGCAGGGCCAGCAGCACCGAACCGCCGATCGCCTGCTGGATCCACTCGCTCACTTGCCGGCCGCCAGATCGTCGATCAGGTCGACCAGGGTGGTCTCGGTGACCTCGCCGATCACCCGGACGGCCACGCGTCCGCTCGGGTCGACCAGCAGGGTGCTGGGGATCGCACTGGCCGGCAGCTGGCCGGAGAAGGTCAGCAGCAGGGCGCCGTCGGGGTCGTAGAGGTTCACGTACGGCACGTCGAACGTGCGCACGAACGCCTTCGGCGCGGCCTCGTCGAGGTCACGGGTGTTCAGCCCGACGAAGACCGCGGTGTCGCCGGCGCGCTTGCTGGCCGAGACGAGGGCGGGCGCCTCGGCCCGGCAGGGAGCGCACCAGGAGCCCCACACGTTGTAGACGACGACCTTGCCGGCGGTGTCGGCGCTGGTCCAGGCCGTGCCGTCGAGGGTGGTGCCCTCGATCACGGGGGCGGTTGGACGCTGGTCGGCGGGCAGCACCGTGAGGGTCCCGTCCCCGCCCACGAAGCCGGACGTGCTGGTCGGGCCGGAGCCGCACCCGGCCAGGAGCAGGCCGAGGGCGAGGACGACGCCGGCCAGGCGCGTCCCCGACGGGCGGACGGAGCGGAACGACGGCATCAGGCTCCCGGACGGAACTTCTTCGCCTTCGCCGGCACGAGGTCCGCGCACGGCTCGGCGTAGTCGACCCGCACCAGGTGGGTGCCGTCGTAGGTGAATGTGGTCACGCTGGCCAGCCGCGCCTGGCGCTTGCGCGGGTCGTGCACGAGCGGGCGTCCCTCGGCCCAGCTGCGCGCCATCCAGATCGGCAGTTCGTGGGCGACGATCAGCGCCTCCCCGTCGACGGCGTGGGACGCGGCGTCCGTGATCGCCTCCCGCATCCGCGCGACGATGGAGGTGTAGGACTCGCCCCACGACGGCTGCAGCGGGTTGCGCAGGTGCCACCAGCTGGAGGGCCGGAGCAGGATCTCGTTGCGCTTGCCGAAGCTCCTGCCCTCGAAGACGTTCGCCGCCTCGATCACGCGATCGTCGATGTGCACCTCGAGCCCGGGGTGTCGGGCGGCGATCGGAGCCATCGTCTCCTGCGCCCGCTGCAGCGGGGAGCTGACCAGGTACACCAGCGGTGCGTCCGCGAAGTACTCGCCGAGCCGCTGCGCCATCTGCTGCCCGAGCTCGGAGAGTCCGTAGCCGGGGGCGCGGCCGTACAGCACACCCTCGGGGTTGTGCACCTGGCCGTGCCGCACCACATGGACGACGTTCATCGGTCTCCTCGCTCGATCGTCCCCCCACAATACGCAGCGCAGCTGTCCGCTCTCACCCCGGTTTCCACCCCAGAAGCTCCCGAAACGGCGGGACGCTCCCGAAATGGCGGGAGCGAACGGCCATTCCGGGAGCGTCTGTGCGGGGTCGGACGGAATCAGCGGCGGACGAAGGGCATCTGGAGCTCGGTGACCCAGGCGTCCTCGTCGCCGGGCGGGGTCCCCAGGTAGACCTCGCGGCTCGGGCCGGCGGGCTCGGCGCCGTTCTCCTCCAGCCAGGCGCCGAACGCCTGCCAGGACTCCCCGATCGTCGCCATCGGGCCGAGGTGCACCTGCGTGACGGCCTCGGCGACGGCGGGCAGGTCGACCACGTCCACGCCCGGCAACGCGTCGCCGTTCCACAGGCAGCCCGCGTGGCACTCCAGTCCCTCGGAGTCCGTCCGGTAGTAGCTGATCCCCGGCCCGGGACGGCCGCCCGCGGACGCGACCGCCCGGTACACCTGCCCGAACAGCGGCCCGACCCGCGGACCGATCTCCTCGGGTCCCGCGACCCGGAACGACTTCTCCGCCACCCGCACCGCGGGCAGCGCCTTCACCACGAACTCCCGGTCCATGCCTTCTCCTTCGATCAGGCGGAGCCTCGCCTCGACGGCGCGGAGCTGGTCGGACGTGGCCTGCAACTGCGCGGCGAGCTCGGCGCGGCGCAGCGTCAGCATGCCCTGGAGCCGCTCGACGCTCAGGTTCTCGTCGAGCAGCTTCCCGATCGCGTCCAGGCCGAACCCGAGGCCGCGCAGGGCGACGATCCGGTTCAGCCGGGCCAGCTGGTCGGCGGTGTAGCTGCGATAGCTCGTCCAGGGGTCCACGTGCGCGGGCACGAGCAACCCCAGCTCGTCGTAGTTGCGGAGCATCCGTACCGACACCCCGCCGATCCTGGCGAAGTCTCCGATCTTCAACATGACTCCTTTGTCATGCCTCTCCCGGTGTCAGGGTCAAGGGGTGAGGGCGCGACGCAGCGCGTCGGCGTCCACGTGCCAGATGGCGTGGCGTGCGCCGTCGACGAAGGTGACCGGGACGTGGTCGGAGAACTCCGCACGCAGCGCCGGGTCGGCGTCCACGTCGCGGGTGGCCCAGGTGGCGCCGGTCTCGGCGCAGACAGCACTCACGACGGCGACCGCCTCGTCACAGAGGTGGCAGCCGTCGCGGACCAACAGCACGACCCGGGCGTCTGTCATCAGTCGGCTCGGGCGGAGGAGTGGCTTACTTGCCGGCGCGGCGACGCTGGATGCGCGTGCGCTTCAGCAGCTTGCGGTGCTTCTTCTTCGCCATCCGCTTGCGGCGCTTCTTGATGACCGAACCCACGAATCAGACCTCTCGATGACCGTCCCACCGGGACGGCAGGTACGAAGTTCAGGCTGTTGCCAGCCATGCAGGACCCGGCTGGACGACCCAGCCAAGCACAGGATCTTACCGGCCTTGTCGGCGCGGGTGAAATCCGGCCGCGTCAGCCCGCGTGGTAGAACGATTCGCGCAGGTACGCGTCGACGGCATGCTCGGGAACCCGGAAGTTGCGGCCGAACCGGACGGCCTCCAGGTCGCCCGCGTGGATCAACCGGTACACCGACATCCGCGACACCCGCAGCGCTGCGGCAACCTCGGCCACCTTCAGAAACCGAACCGTTCCCAACGGTGTCACCGGGTCGCTCATCGTCCTACCTGTCCCCCTCCGAGGGCTGTCCCAGCGACAGCCGCTTCTCGTCACCTTAGTGGCCCGAAGCCCCCTGTGGAACGAATGTGACGAAGTTGTCAATCATCCACGCCGGGCGCCGCTTGATCCGGATCAACACCGGACGCCGATCGGTGAACCATTGGGCAGGCCGAACCGCCTCCCGGCGGGGCCTGGACGCCTCGTACCGGGCTACGCTGGGCGCACCCCATCACGACGAGGGCTCGATGATGGCCTCGCATGGGAGCGCTCTCACGGAAGGACGGCGATGACCCCTGTTGACCTGCTCGGCTGGGTCGCGACCGTCGTGGGCACGGTGCTCGCGCTGCCCCAGCTGGTGCGTCTCGCCCGCACCCGCAACATCGAGGGGCTCTCGCTCGTCGGCTGGCAGACCGCGCTCGTGCTGAACCTGGCGTGGACGGCGCACGGGATCAGCATCGGCCAGCTCCCCCAGATCCTGAGCAGTTCCCTGGCGCTGTTCTCCACCGTGCCGATCCTGGTCATGATGGCGCACGAACTCGGGCGTGGTGTCGTGGCGACGGTACTGCCGGCGATCGCCGTCGCCGCGGTGATGATCGCGGTGGACGTGTTCCTCGGCTCGGCGGCCTACGGCATCGTCGCGATCTTCCCCGGGATCGCGATCACGGCGGCCCAGTCGGTCGAGCTGGTCCGCTCCGAGCACGTGCGCGGGGTGTCACCCGCCTCACTCGTCCTGGGCTTCGCCAACCTCACGCTGTGGGGCGCCTGGGCCTTCCTGGTGCACGACTCGGGGACGATCATCGCGGTGTCCACGACCTGGTTCGTGGGGTTGTTCAACCTCCTCTGGTACGCGCTACGCCGGTTCGGGCTGCGCGCGTTCTTCCTGCGCGTGCCGGCGTCCGAACCGGTCCCGGTACCGGTGGCGAACACCGAGTGGCAGCGTCCCGGCGAATGACGGGCCGCCGCCTCAGCCCGGGCCGGAGGGCTTGACCCGGGGGGCGCCCCGGGTGTCAGGCTGGGGCCGAACCCGACGATCGGAGATGATCCACCCATGGAATACCGACTCCTTGGTGCCAGCGGCCTGGTCGTGTCCCGGCTCTGCCTGGGCACCATGACCTTCGGCAACGAGACCGACCGCGAGGGGGCGTTCGCGCAGCTGGACGCGTTCATCGAGGCCGGCGGCACCTTCATCGACACCGCGGACGTGTACACGCACGGTGTCTCGGAGGAGATCGTCGGGGGCTGGCTGGCCGAGCGTCCCGGCGTCCGCGACCAGGTGGTGCTCGCCACCAAGGGCCGCTTCCCGACGAACAATTACCCCAACGGCGTGGGCCTGTCCCGCCGGCACCTCTCGGACGCCCTCGACGCGAGCCTGCGCCGCCTCGGCGTCGATGCGATCGACCTCTACCAGTTGCACGCCTGGGACGCGCTGACGCCGATCGAGGAGTACCTGCGATTCATCGACGACGCGGTGGGCAAGGGCAAGATCCACTACTTCGGGCTGTCGAACTTCACCGGCTGGCAGCTCACCGCCGTGGTCGAGCGGGCCCGCGCCCACAACTGGACCGCCCCGGTGTCCCTGCAGCCCCAGTACAACCTCCTCACCCGCTACATCGAGCTCGAGATCGTGCCCGCGGCCGCCGAGTACGGGCTGGGCGTGATGCCGTGGAGCCCGCTCGCGGGCGGCTGGCTGAGCGGCAAGTACCGTCCCGACGAGCTGCCGTCCGGGGCGACCCGGCTCGGTGAGAAGCCGAACCGCGGCATGGAGGACTACGACCGCCGCAACACCGAGTCGACGTGGACGGTGCTGGAAACGGTCGCGCAGGTCGCGGACGAGACCGGCCTGACCATGGCGCAGGTCGCACTCGCCTGGCTGGCCGACCGGCCGCAGGTGACCGCCCCGATCCTCGGCAACCGGACGACCGGGCAACTGGCCGCGTCCCTGCAGGTCGGCGAGTTGCACCTCGACCCGGAGCACACCGCCCGCCTCGACGCGGTGAGCGCCCCGGTGCTGCCGGACTACCCCTACGGCGAGCTGGGCGTCCAGCAGCGCCACCGGAAGATCACCGGCGGTCGCTGAGCCGCCGGGGTGGACCGTAACAGGAACCGTCCCCGATTCGGTCCGGCCCGGATTGGGGACGGTTCCTGTTACGGTCCACATTCAGGAGATGGCGGCGCGCCAGGCGAACGGGCCGAGGTGCCGGACGCGCTCGGTCGCGACGGCGGCGGCCCGGCGGAGGGCGTCCGGACGGTCGAGTCCGGACGCCAGCGCGTGGCAGTACGCACCGTGCAGGACGTCGCCGGCGCCGACCGTGTCGACCGCCTCCACCGGTTCCGGGGTGACGGTCCCGGAGGCGGTCGGCGTCCACCACTCCAGCGGCGCCCCGCCGTGGGACACCGCGACCAGGTCCGGACCGAGGCCCAGCAGCTCGCGCGGCGCCAGGGACGGGTGCACGTAGTCCCCGGAGCAGATCACGTCGGTGACCCCGGCGAACAGCTCGTCGAGGACCGGCTTGTGCGAGCCGGCGTCCACGACGACGGGAACGCGCGGGGTCCCGACAGGCTCGACCAGCCGTAGCGCGGCCCGCGCGAGCGCCGGGTGGTGGCCGTCCAGGAGCACGACGTCGACGCCGGCGACGTCGGGCGCCCCGATCGCGCCGAACACCGGCGTGTGCCCCGAACCGCTGACCACCGCCCGCTCGCCGGACGCCGCGTCCAGCAGCACCACCGACGCCGCGAGCTCGAAGCCGGGCGGTGCGGCGTCCAGCACCTCCACTCCGGCGGCGGCCAGGTCGGCGGCGACGACCCGCGCGGCCGCGGAGTCGCCCAGCGCCGTCCACAGCCGCGCCCGTCCGCCCAGCGCGGCGAACGTGATCGCTGCGACGGCCGCGGGTCCCCCGGCGGCCAGCCAGGTCTGCTGCGCGGTGGTCTTCTCGTTGCGGGCGGGCGGACGCTCCACCAGCTGCACCACGTCGAGCGTGGCCAGCCCCGCGAACAGCCCGGACGGGCTCACGCCTGGCACGTCATGCCGCCGCGCTGCAGGTCCACCACGCACACCGGGATGCCGCCCGGGGGTTCCAGCACGGTCGCGGCCTCCCGCGCGGCCCGGATCACCGCCCCCGCCCCGACGAGCCGGTCGACCTCCGCGACCCGGTCGTCGGTGATGATGTGCAGGTGCCCCAGGGGGTGGGACGCGAACCTGCTCGGCTGCAGCCGCAGGTCGACGGCGAACTCCCCGGCCCCGCGGATGACCAGCGGGTCCGCGGGGTCGGGCTGGACCCAGTCACCGCCGAGCAGGTCGCTCCAGAAGCGGACCTCCCGGTCGTAGCCCGCGCCCGGAACGTCGAAGCACACCTGCCCCACCCGGCTCTGGTGCCCGTCGGGCCACGGCGTGATCTGCGGCACCTCCGGGGACGCGGGCCCGACCAGGCAGAACACCACTCCTGCGGGCGAACGCATCACGAAGTACCCGTGCTCGGGGGCGTCGACGAGTTCCGCGCCCAGCGCCACCGCGATCTCGGCCGCGGGCCACGGCTCGTCCACGTGCACGTCGAGGTGCAGCCGGGTGAGGCCGTCACCGAGCCGTTGCACGCGCAGGTAGTCGCTGCCGTCGGCCGGCACCAGGGTGGCGAACTCCTCCGCCACGCCGCGGCGACCGGACAGCGCGTACCCGGTGGCCGACCGCCAGAAGCCCACGCCGGCCTCGAACTCGGCCGGCGCGAAGTCCAGGAACACCGACAGCCAGTTCGGCCGGACCTGCCCGGCCAGCGCAGCACCCATTGGTCAGGACGGGGCGAGCGCGCGGCTGCGGTCCCTCGCCGCCTCCATGGCGGTCATGAACGCCGCCTTGACCCGGTGGTCCTCCAGTTCCCGCAACGCGGCCGCGGTCGTTCCCCCGGGCGAGGTGACCCGCTCCCGCAGCACGGTCGGGTGCTCGCCGGAGTCGGCCAGCAGCTTGGCCGAGCCGTACATCGTCTGCACCACCAGGGTGGTGGAGATGTCGCGGGGCAGGCCGAGCATCACACCGGCGTCGATCATGGCCTCGACCACGAAGAACAGGTACGCCGGCCCGGAGCCGGAGATCGCGGTGACCGCGTCCTGGTACTTCTCCGGGACGGTCACGACCTTGCCGACCGCGGACAGCAGCTCGGTGACGTGCTCGAGGTGCTCCGGGGTCGCGGCGGAGCCCGCCGAGATCGCGGCCATGCCCTCGTCCACCTGCGCCGGGGTGTTGGGCATCACGCGGACGACCGCCGTGCCGTCGGGCATCGCGGCCTCGATCCGGTGCGTGGACAGGCCGGCGCACAGCGACACCACCAGGGTGCCGGGACGGATCGCCGCCCCGACCACGGGCAGCACCTCGCCGGCGTCCTGCGGCTTCACGACGATCACGACCGTGTCGGCGCCCGCCGCCGCGTCGTGCGTGTCGGCGGTGTGGATGCCGTGCCGGCCCTCCAGCTCGACCAGCCGCGGCGCGTGCCGGTCGGCGGCGGTGATCGCGTCGGCGGCCCAGCCGGCGCGCAGCAGGCCGGCGATCAGGGTCTCGCCCATCACGCCGGCGCCGATCACGGCGAGCCTCGTCATCGCGCGGCCACCAGTTCGGCGATCTGGACCGCGTTCAGCGCCGCGCCCTTGCGCAGGTTGTCGCTGGCCACGAACAGGACCAGCCCGTGCCCGCCCGGCACCGACTGGTCGCTGCGGATCCGGCCCACGTAGCAGGCGTCGGTCCCTGCGGCGACCCGCGGCGTCGGCACGTCCGCCAGTTCGACGCCGGGCGCGGTGGCCAGCAGGCCGGTGGCCCGGGCGACGCTGATCTCCTCGGAGAACTCGGCGTGGATGCTGAGGCTGTGCCCGGTGAACACCGGCACCCGCACGCAGGTGCCCGCGACCAGCAGGTCGGGCAGGTGCAGGATCTTGCGCGACTCGTTGCGGAGCTTCTGCTCCTCGTCGGTCTCCAGGCTGCCGTCGTCGACGATCGAACCGGCCAGCGGAACCACGTTGAACGCGATCGGCGCCACGTAGGGCGCCGGATCGCCCGCCGGCACCGCGCTGCCGTCCAGCGCGAGCTGGGCCGGCTCGTCCACGGCAGCGGTCTGGCCGGCCAGCGCCTGGACGCCCTTGATGCCCGAACCGGAGACGGCCTGGTAGGTCGCCACGACGAGGCGCTGCAGGCCGGCCGCGTCGTGCAGAGGCTTGAGCACCGGCATCGCGGCCATCGTGGTGCAGTTCGGGTTGGCGATGATCCCCTTCGGCGGGTTCAGCGCGTCCTCGGGGTTCACCTCCGAGACCACCAGCGGGACGTCGGCGTCCCGGCGCCACGCCGAGGAGTTGTCCACGACGATCGCGCCGGCCGCGGCCACCCGGGGCGCGAACTCGCGCGACATCGTCGCCCCCGCCGAGAACAGCGCCAGGTCGAGCCCGGCGAAGTCGGCGGTGGCGGTGTCCTCCACGATCACCTCGCCGCCACCCCACGCCAGCGCCTGGCCGGCCGAGCGGGCGGAGGAGAAGAACCGGATCTCATCGACGGGGAAGTTCCGCTCGGCGAGCAGCGTCCGCATCACGCCGCCGACCTGACCGGTCGCCCCAAACACACCAACACGCATGGGCGCAAGCCTAAACCGTCCGTCCACGTGACCCCCACCGCGCCCGTCGCCACCCCGATGTACGGACGGATCCCTACAGCCAGGAGAGGTACGGGGCGACCAGCGCGTACCCGACGAACGAGACGAAGTCGAGCAGGAAGTGGGCGACCACGAGCGGGCCCACGCGTTTCACCTTCAGGTAGACCAGCCCGAACACCAGCCCCATCACGATGTTGCCGACGAAGCCGCCGAAGCCCTGGTAGAGGTGGTAGCTGCCCCGCACCACCGCGGAGGAGACCAGCACCACCCACACCGGCCAGTTCAGCTGCCGGCCGCGGGTGAACCAGAAGCCGATCATCACGACCTCCTCGAGGATGCCGTTCATCGCCGCGAGCGCGATCAGCACCGGCACCGTCCACCAGTTCGCGGCGAGGTTCGCCGGCGACACGTTGGTGTTGAACCCGAGCGCCCGCGCGGCCAGGTAGAAGGCGAGGCCGGGGACGCCGATGCCGGCGGCCAGCACGAACCCCCACCCGATGTCGAAGCGGGGGCGGCGCAGGTCGAACCCGATGCCGCGGCGGTCACCGGTGCGCTGCAGCAGGTAGAGCGCGAGCAGCGCGGGCACCAGGGGGAACACGACGGCGGCGACCTGGTAGGACAGGTCGAGCCACGGCCGGTCCGGTGTCACCGAGTTGTTGATCGTCGTGGTCTGCTGGTTCAACGGCACGTTCCGGGTGAGCTTCTCGACGATCGAGAGGATCGAGTACACCGCGGACTGGCCCAGCGACACGCCCAACACCAGCCACAGCTCGATGCCCGGACGCACCCTGTCGGGTCCGGGCAGCGTCGCGGACGGGACGGGGCCTTCCGGCTCCGCCGGGACGGGCGCGGTCATGGGGCGCGGTTCTCCACCGGGGCGGCGAGGTGCGTGCGGGCGAAGCCGAGGCTCGCGGCCAGCGCCTCCTCCCGCTCGGCGCGGGACATGCCGCGGGTCTTCACCTCCAGCGACACGTGGCCGGTGTAGCGCATCGCGACCAGTTCGGCGAGCACGCCGGCCGCGTCCTGGTCGCCCTGTCCGGGCAGCAGGTGCTCGTCCGTGACGCCGTTCGTGCCGTCGGTGAGGTGGACGTGCGCGAGCCGCTCGCCCCAGTCCCGGACGAGGGACACCGACGACTGCCGGGCGGTGGCTGCGTGGGACAGGTCGAGGGTGAGGTGGGCGACGTCGAGGAGCGCGCAGTCCCAGCTGGGCGAATAGGCCCGCACCTCACCGCCCCCCGGGCCGCGCCACGGGTACATGTTCTCGACGGCGAAGGTGAGTCCCGTGGTCTCCTCCAGCCGCCGCAACCCCTCGGTGAAGCCGGACGCGTAGCTGCGCTGCCACCGGAACGGCGGGTGCACGACCACCACGTCCGCGCCGAGCTGGTGCGCGGCCATCGCGGCGCGATCGAGCTTCTCCCACGGGTCGGGCCCCCAGACACGCTGGGTCAGCAGGAGCGTGGGCGCGTGCACCGCGCAGACCGGCACCTCGTGGTACTCGCTGAGCCGCTCCACGGCGTCCACGTCGGCGGACGCGGGGTCGACGCCGACCATCACCTCGATGCCGTCGTAGCCCAGTTCGCGGGCGAGGCTGAAGCCGGCCGCGGTGGACTCCGGGTAGACCGAGGAGGTCGAGAGCACCACCCGGGGGGCGTCGCCTGGTCCTGGGTGCACGTCACCATCGTAGGCGCCGCGGCCACGGCTGCAGCAGCCCCGGCGGGAAGGGCCCGATTCGCGTCTGTAACACCAGATCGCCACAATGGGTGACATGCATGTCGATCATCTGACGTTCGCGGTGGGATCGGCCGGGCTCAAGGCGGAGTCGGACCGACTCGGTGCCCTGCTCGGCGAGCGGTTCCGCGACGGCGGCTTCCACCCCCGGTTCGGCACCCGCAACCACATCCTGCCGCTGACCGAGGGCCGCTACCTGGAGGTGGTCGAGGTGCTGGAGCACCCGGCCGCGGAGAAGGCGCCGTTCGGCCAGGCCGTGCGCGCACGTTCGGAGATGGGCGGCGGCTGGCTCGGCTGGGTCGTGTCCGTCGACGACCTGCACCCGTACGAGGAGCGCCTCGAGCGCGAGGCCGTGCAGGGTTCCCGGCACTTCCCGGACGGCCGACTGCTGGAGTGGCAGCAGATCGGGGTCAAGGGCCTGATCGCCGACCCGCAGCTGCCGTACTTCATCAAGTGGGAGTCCGAGCCGTCGGTGCGCCCCAGTGCGCTGGAGGGAGACATCCGGCTCGACCGGCTCGAGATCTCCGGCACCCGCGCCCGCGTCGAGGACTGGCTCGGCCAGGAGATCGGCGACGAACTGGACGGTGTGCGGATCAAGTTCAGTTCCGAGTACGGCCAGCCCGGCATCCTCTCGGCCACGTTCGTCACCCCGAACGGCAAGATCAAGATCTGATCCCCGCGGTTCGCCCCGCACCGCTCGTCAGGACTCCCGCCTTCGCCGGCAGCTGATGCGTCCGCGGCGGTCGGCGCCGGATCCCACCGGTCCCTGAGGAGCAGCCGAGGGACGGGGCTGCGTCACGAAGGGCCCTCGGTCCACTGTCAGAGGCGGCTCCTAGGTTGCTGCCATGGCCAAGGCATCCACGAACCCGTACCGCTGTTCCGAGTGTGGCTGGACGACGTCCCGCTGGGTCGGCCGGTGCGGCGAGTGCCAGGCCTGGGGCAGCGTCGCGCAGGGCGCAGCGCCCGCGCGCCGGGTGAGTTCGACCGCCCCGCTCGAGCCCGCGCTGCCGATCAGCCGGGTGCCGCTCGACGCGGCACGGGCGATCCCCACCCGGATCGGGGAGCTCGATCGCGTGCTCGGCACCGGCATCACGCCGGGTGCCGCCGTGCTGCTCGCCGGCGAGCCGGGCGTGGGCAAGTCCACCCTGCTGCTCGAGGTGGCCAATCGGTGGGCACGGACGGGCCGGCGCACGCTCTACGTCTCGGCCGAGGAGTCGGCCGCGCAGGTGCGGCTGCGGGCCGAGCGCACGTCGGCGGTGGTCGAGGGGCTCTACCTGGCGGCGGAGGACGACCTCGGCGCCGTGCTCGGCCACATCGA
>JAXGTK010000050.1:0-14963 GCA_040774965.1 Propionicimonas sp.
CTCCGGGACCCGGACAGGAACCGTCCCCGACCTGGTCCGCGGACCGGGGCGGGGGCGGTTCCTGTTCCGGTCCACCCGGCCTCAGCAACAGTTCGCGTGTCGGCGCGGGGCCCGCGTCCGGCACGCTGGCCAGCATGGAGACCTATCGGGTGGTGTGCGCGGCCGGCACCCTGCACACCGGGGACGCGGACACCACCCGCTTCCCGCATCGCTGGACCGAGGCGGGGGTGGAGGTGTCGACCGCCTTCACGGGCGCGCACCTGCTGCACACGGCGGTCGCGGGCTGCGTCCTGAACGACCTGTACCGGGAGGCCGCGCAACTGGGCCTCACGCTCGCCGGCGTGCGGGTGATGGCGTGGGGCGGCTTCGACGACGCCTGGGCGTCCACGGGAGTCGAGTACCGGGTGGAACTGGACGCGGCCCTGGACGACGCGTCCCGTGACGAGCTGCTGCGCCGGGTGGACGACGTCGCCGAGATCCCCCGGTGCGTGCGGGCCGGGGCGAGCGTGACCCGTATCCCCTGACGCAGGCGGATGGACCGAAACAGGAACCGTCCCCGATCCGGTCCGGGCGGGTCAGGCGTAGGTGAACCGGGCCCCGGTCGAGAGCGCGGAGACCAGGTACGGGTTGGCGACCACCACGACGTCGACGGTTCCGGCCGCCTGCGGCGGCGCGGTCACCTGGAGTTTCGTGGTGGAGAGGATGGTCAGGTCCGAGCCGGCGAGGGCGCCGAAGTCGACCTCGCTGACCACGAAGAAGTTCTGGCCGATGATCGTGACCCGCGTCCCGCCGGTCGTGGTCCCGCCGGTCGGGCTCACCGTGGTGACCTCGGGCGCCGGGGTCTCGTCGTAGCTGAAGACAGGGCCGGAGGCGGAGGACGCCCCGTACGCACCGGACACCCGCACGTTCACCTGGCCGGCCGCGTGCGGCGGCGCGGTCACGACGAGCCGGGTGGAGCAGGCCGAGACGATGTCCGCCGTCCGGTCGCCGAAGGTGACCGCCGTGATGCCGTGGAAGTTGTTGCCGGTGATCGTGACCAGGGTGCCGCCCACACCCCAGCCGGACCCGGGACTCACGCCGGCCACCGTCGGGGCCGGTGCGACGGTGAACGTGAAGCTGGCCTTCGAGCGCACCGACGAGGATCCGTACCGGTTCTCCAGCCGGACGTCGACCCGTCCCTCGGCGTGGGCCGGAACGGTGACGTAGAGGCGCTTCGACGAGGCTGCCCGCAGGTCGGTGCCCAGGGCCCCGCCGAAGTCGACCGCCGTCACGTGGCGCAGGTGCGTGCCGGTGATCCTCACCCGCGTGCCGCCGATGCTGAGGCCTTGCCGGGACGAGAGCTTCTTCACCGTCGCCAGGAGCCCGTAGGTGAACCGGCCGGTGGACACCTTCGCCGCCGTGCCGGACGGGGTCGTCACGCGGACGTACACGGTGCCGCGGGAGTGGGAGGGTGCGACCACCTGGAGCTCGGTCTCGGACACGACGGTGACCGACCGGGCTTTCCGGGAGCCGAACCACACCGCCGTGGCGTTGCCGAGGTGGGTGCCCGTGATCGTCACGGGCGTGCCACCGCCGGTCGGCCCGGCGTCGGCGGAGAGCGAGCAGACGGTGGGCCCGGGACGGTAGTCGAAGACGACGTCGGTGTTGGAGTCGGACAGTTCGGTGACCACCTGGACCGGTACCTCGCCGGTCGTGTCGCGTGACGGCGTGCTCACGCGGATCGTCGACGCCGAGACGACGTCCACGCCCTTCGCCGGCACGCCGTCGACCAGGACCTGCGTGACCCCCCGGAAGTTGCCCCCGGTGACGGTGATCCGCTGGCCGCCGGACAGCCTGCCGGCCGTGGGGCTCACCGACGTCACGTACGGGGCGATGTTCAGCAACCGGTTGGGAGTGCCGGACGGGTTCCCGTCGATCCGGTCGGCGAGGGTCAGGTCGAGCACCCGGGCGGCCACCTTCGTCGCCCCCCACGAGCGGTGGTCGGCGAGTACCAGGGCGGCCACGCCGGCCACGTGCGGACTCGCCATCGAGGTGCCGGTCAGGGTCACCGGCGTCGACCCGAACGCCGACACCGACTCGATCGAGGCCCCGGGCGCGTACAGGTCCACGCAGGAGCCGTAGTTCGAGCCCGTCCAGCGCAGGTCGGTCTTCGTCGAGGCGGCCGCGGTGAGGGCGCTCTTCGCCGAGGCGGGCGAGTAGTTGCAGGCGTTCGCATCGTCGTTGCCGGCCGCCACGACGACGGTCACGCCCTCCGCCGTGAGCCGCTTCACGGCGTCGTTCTCGGCCTTGTTGTACGGGCCGGTGAGGCTGAGGTTCACGACCGCGGGGTCGCCGCGGTGGTGCTGTTCGAGCACCCAGTTCAGTCCGTACACCGTCCAGGCCGAGTCGCCCGAGCCGTCGCAGCCGAGCACCCGCACGGGCACGATGGTCGCCTGCTTCGCCACCCCGTAGGTGCTGCTGCCGACGATGCCGGCCACGGCGGTGCCGTGCCCGTGGCAGTCGTTCGTGCCCAGCCCGTCCGGAACGAACGAGGCGCCGTCGGCGACTCGTCCGCCGAACTCGGCGCTGCTCGCGGTGATCCCGGTGTCGACCACGTAGACGGTGACTCCGGCGCCGGTCTGGTTGGCCGTGTAGCGATCGTCGAGGGGCAGGTCGGCCTGGTCGATCCGGTCCAGCCCCCACGGCGGGTAGACCTGGGTGTCCGCGACGTGCACCCGCGTGTCCTTCTGGACGTAGGCGACGGTCGGGTCGTCGGCCAGCGTGCCCGCCTCGTCCCGGGTGAGTTCGGTGACCACGGCGTCGAGCCCGTCGACCGCGCGGGCGCTGCGCTCTCCCAGCGTGCCGTCCGCCTGGCCGGCCTCCGTGCGGAAGCCCACGATGTAGGTGGCCGCCGGACCGTCGGGCGTGGCGGCCAGGCCGGTCGGGGTAGCGGTGGGTTCCGGCGTCGGCTCCACCGACGAGGTGGGCGTGGGCTCCTCCGACGGCGTCGGATCGCCGCTCGGGGTGGTGGTTGCGGTCGGCGACGGGGTGGTGGTCGCGCCCGGGTGCGGTTCGGGGGTGGTCGAGGTCGTCGGTGCGGCGGAGGCTGTCGGTGCGGCGGAGGCCTTCGGTGACGCGCTGGCCTTCGGTGACGCGCTGGCGGAGGGCTGGGCCTCCGGGGTGGCCGGGGCGGACGCGGGCGCAGCAGCGACGACGGTCTCGGCGTGCGCCGGAACCGCTTGCACCACACTGAGCACGGCGAGCGTCAGCCCACAGAAAAGTGCCCCCCCGTGCAGTTTCGTCAAGGCTCCCCCCCGAAGCGCCGGAAACTACTTCGGCCGAGTTTAGGCGATTCTCAGGGCGTCCGCAGCGTGTCGGCCGGATTGGCCCACCGGTTGGTGTAGCGTGCCCCGGCCGGGAGGACGGGACGCGTCGTGGTAGCCGGTCCCGGGCAGGCCGACGGTTCCGGCCGTGAGCGCGGGAGTGGTGGCGCTCCGCCGCCCCGCCGCCGGTGCCGCTACTCCGCGGTGACGGACACCTCGGCGATGCCGCCGCGGTAGGCGTCGGCGGCGATCTCCGGCAGGACGGTGAGGTAGACCAGCAGGTAGCGGGTCGCCACCGGCTGCTCCGGGGTGAGCGTCAGCGCCTTCGGGGCGTCCTTCGACCCCGCCACCGACTCCCACTGGTCGATCGACTTCGACGGCGCGGCGTCCCCCGGCTTGGCCGGCACCTCGAGCGCCACGCTGGCGCCGGCGTCCTCCAGCGTGAGCTCGACGCTGACCACGGTGCGGGTCTCGCCGAGGTCGAGCACCAGCCCGACACCGGGCTTGCGGCCGTCGAACTTCGCCGTACCGTACTTCTCGGTCCGCCACGCGGTGGACGGGTCGCCGTCGATGGCTCGTGCGGCCCGGTCGTCGTTCTCGGACGCGTCGCCGCCGTCCGAACGGGGGTCGAACGCGGTCGCTTCCACGATCTTGACCGTTGTGGCGGACCCGGTGGACGGGGTGGGCTCGCGGACGTTCATCGCCACGACGGCGATGATGCCCACCACCACGACCAGGGACAGCACGCCGAACAGGACGCTGAGCATGCGGGACTTCTGCGCCGGCTCCTCCCCGGACGGCGGACGGACGCCCGCGGGCGGCGGCACCGGGGTGAACGAGTCGCTGCGGCTCAGCGCCCCGTCGACGAAGGGCTGGGTCTCGTCGCCCGGCTCGTCGGGTTCCCCGTACAGTTCCGCGTTCGTGTAGTGGTACTCGCCCGGGTACTCGAACTCGTCGGCCTCCTCCACGGGGGCGACCTGCTCCTGCGGCGGTTCCTCGTCGACAGGAGGAGCGACCGGCTCCGGCGGGGCCGGCTCGGAGGCGACCGGCTCCAGGACCTCCTCGGCGGGCGGGGAGACCGGCCGGGGCTCCGGCTCGGGCGGGGCTCCGTCGGCGGGAGGGGAGACCGGCCGGGCCTCCGGCTCCGGCGGTACCGCCTGCTCCTGGGGGGAGGGCGCCGACGGCTCGTCCTCGACGACCGCCCGGACGGCGAACCGGCTCGCGGATGCCGGCGTCGGCACGGGGGGAGCGACCATCGAGATGACCGCGGGCGCGTCCTCCTCGACGTCCGGGCGCAGCCGGGCACGCAGGTCGTTCGCCGCCCCCATCGGGCCCAGCACGAGGGAGAGCTGGGTGGTCACGGCCTGGGCGGTGGCCAGGCGGGACGCGTGCCCGCGCGGGACGGCCGACAGCAGCCGGTCGACCACCTGGTCGACCGCGGGCGCCACCCCGCTGCGGACCTGGCTGGGCAGCACCCAGCGACCCTCGACGACCGGGGCCGCCTCCAGCCCGTACTGGTCGCCGCCCGGCCAGCGGGCGACCAGGCAGGCGTACAGCAACTGTCCGAGCGCGCGGACGTCCTCGGCCTCGCCGGAGAGGTGTGTCGCGGCCTCGGGGGAGGCGGTGAGGGCGCTGCCGAGCACCTTCACGTTCCCGGTGGACGTGATCAGCAGCGTGGCCGGGCTCAGGTGCCGGTGGTAGTGCCCCTGCGCGTGCAGGCCGATCAGGCCGTCCGCCACCTCGCGGACGATCCACGCCGCCTCGACGCCGGTGAGCGGCCCGGCCCGGAGCACCCTCTCGAGCGTCTGCCCGGGCGCGTACTCGTAGACGAGGTAGGGCCCCACCCCGGGCTCGGACTCGACCACGTCGAGCACGCGGAGGAACCGGGAGTCGGTGGCCAGGGCCGCCTCGCGGGAGGACTCCAGCACCTCGGCGGTCGCCGGGTCCTCGCCATCCAGCAGGTGCACCAGGACCGCACGGCCGAGCACGAGGTCGTCGGCGCGCCAGGTCTGGGCCCGGTTGTGCGCCGCCAGTTGCGCGGCGAGCCGGTACCGCTCACCCAGGACACGGCCTCCGGCGGAAGCCTCGGCCTCCGGCGTCCCCGCGATCGGCGGTGCCGGCAGCACGAGCAGCGCGGACGCGGGCGGCGGGGGCGGGGTGACGGGCACGAACACGCCCACCCCGTCGGCGTCGGGCACCGGCTCGGACGGCGCTCCGACCGGTCCGTCCTCGGTCCCGCCCGCCTCGACGTCGGCGATCGCCTCGGCGGCGTCGGTCTGGCCGTCGTCCCCCTTGGCCCGGCGCAACTGCTCCAGCAGCGCCGTGGTCTCCGGGATCCGCAGGCGCTTGGCGGTGAAGAAGAACACCAGGACCGCGGCGACGCCGCCCACGGCCAGCCCGGCGAGCCGGATCAGCAGGTTCGGGTACCGCTCGGTCCACCACGTGATGCCGAAGGCCAGCACCGCGGCCGGCACGGTGGCGATCAGCAGGCGGGCCAGGTGCCTGACGGTCTCGACGCCCGGCAGCTCCGGCAGCCGCCGGCGCAGCACGAAGTGCGTGATGAACACGCCGACGAAGTACGACAGGCTGTACGCGAGCGCCAGCCGGGCCGCGACCGTCGTCGGGTCGGTCCACGGCAGCGCCAGCGCGAGCGCGGCCACCGCGTTCGCGCCGCTGATCCAGATCTGCAGCATGAACGGCGTACGGGTGTTGTCCATCGCGAAGAACGCCCGCAGGTACAGGTACTGGATGGTGAACGGCACCAGGCCGATCGCGAAGGCCATCAGCGCCCACGCGATGTAGATGTAGTCGCTGGCGCCGGTGCCGTTGCCGAACGCGAGCCGGGTGATCGGGTCGGCGAGCACGAGCAGGCCGACGCTGGCGGGCAGGAGGAACGTGGTGGCCAGGCGCAGTGCCCGGTTGGTCTCCGCGGCGACGCCGGAGCGGTCCCCCGCCACGGCGTAGCGGGACGCGCTGGGCAGCATCGCGGTGGCCAGCGAGACCGTGAGCAGCGAGTGCGGCAGGATCCAGATCAGGTAGGCGTTCTGGTAGACCGTCCAGCCGGCGCCCTGGTCGGTCGTGCTGGTCGCCTGCGAGGCCAGGTTCGCGACGAGCATCTGGACGAGGGTGGTCAGCGCCACGTAGCCGACCATCCACTTGGCCACGTGGAAGGTGCGGCCCAGCCCGGTCCCCTTCAGGTCGAACCGGGGGTGGTAGTCGAAGCCCGCCCGCTTCAGGAACGGCACCAGCACGATCGTCTGGACGATGATGCCGAGCGTCGAGCCGCCGGCCAGCAGCCAGGCCTGGGGCACGGTGAACGGCTGGCCGGTGAGGGCGGTCTGGTTGCCCCAGATGCCCAGGTACAAGGCGAACACGCCGATCGAGACCACGTTGTTGGCGATCGGGGCCCACATCATCGGGCCGAACTTGTCCCGCGCGTTCAGCACCTGCCCGATCAGGAAGAACACCCCGTAGAAGAACAGCTGCGGCATGCAGATGTAGCTCATCAGCAGCAGGGACGCCCAGTGGTCGGCCATGTCCGGGGCGGTCCACGCGCGGGCGAACAGGCTCATCACCAGGGGCGTCGTCACCGTCACCACGACGGTGAGTGCTCCGAGGGCCAGCACGAACGCGGTGATGATCCGGTCGACGAACGCCCTGCCGCCGTCCTCGTCGTGGGTCACCGCCCGCACGATCTGCGGCACGAGGACGTTGTTCAGGGTGCCGCCCGCGAGCAGCAGGTACAGGGTGGTCGGCACGGTGTTGGCGTAGTTGAACGCCTCCACCTGCCGGGTGCCGTTGCCGAGCACGAACGCGATCAGCATGGCCCGGACCAGGCCGAGGATCCGCGAGACCATGGTGCCGGAGGCCATCACCGCCGTCGCGTTGATCAGCCGGCGCCCGCCGGCGTGGACGTCGGTCATCGGGGGCCCCCGCGGGAGCCCGACGGTGGAGGGGAGGGTCGTGGGGTGCTCATGCTCCGCCCTTCGCTGGTCCGCCGGCGGCGGTGCGGCGTCGCACCTGCCGGATCCGCCACGCGGTCGCGCCGACCAGGACCAGGCCGGAGACCCCGACGATGATCCAGGCCACGACCCCGAGGTCGGTGACCTCGATCGTGATGGGGGTGTCCGGGGTGATCCGGCGTCCGCTCTCGGTGGCCGCGTAGGCCTGGGCGGTGACCAGGCCGTTGGACGTCGCCTGCGGCCGGATGTTCACCGTGACGCTCTGGTGGGGCTGGACGGTGACGACCTCCGACGGCGGCACGGTCAGCCGCTGCGGGTTGTTCGACCGCACGACGACCTTCACCTCGATCGGCTCGGTGAGGTTGTTGGTCACGGTGACCGGGAACTCGTTGGTGCGCGACGACATCACGAACCGGGCGCTCGCGTCCAGCGTCACGGACTTGCCCACCTCCGGCATGCCGACGATCCGGTTCATCCCCTCGAGCTGCTCGTCGAAGCCACGGGAGTCGGAGACCCAGGCGGACGATGCGCCGCGCGTGACGGCCGCGTCCGACTGGTCGGGCAGCGTGGAGTCGGGCGCGAGCTCCGCGTACGCGGTGAAGTCGCTCTCCAGCTGGCCGAGCGTCTCGAACTGGGTGCTGGTGAGCCGGTCCGGCTTGACCGTCGTGTAGCTCGCCCGGCGGTTGTTGGGCGTCGTGGCGAGCAGCGACTTCAGCGTTCGCGTGGCCATCCACGAGGTGGTGGCCGCCTGATCCTGTTCGACGTCGGAGGCGCTGGTGAGGAGGCGGACCTCGCCGCGGTCGCCGGCGATCACGGTGGTGGCCAGGGCGAGCTGGGTGCGCAGGTTCTGGGGGGTCTCCGGATCGCCGGGAACGGCGTCGGAGGCGGCCAGCACCAGGGCGCCGGAACCGGTCTGCAGGGCCCCGGCCCGCTCGGCGTTGCGGACGAGCACCGCGTCCACGCCGGAATCGGCGAGGAACGAGTCGGTCGCATCGCTGAGTACCTCGTCGGCGGGGACGGCGACCACCGGCAGGTCGTCGAGGCCGTTCACGTCCGCCGCGGCCTGCTCGGCGCGGCTCACCACGAGGTCGTCGCCGGCCAGCCGGGCGCCGTTCACGTCCGGGTTCGCGAACAGCGTGCGCCCGCCCGCGTCGCGGTCGAGGGCCTCGAACCGCTGCAGCCACTGCTCGGCCACCTCCTCGCCGGTGCCGGGCTGGGTGCCGTCCCCGGTCTGCACCTCGTAGCCGTCGGCCATGTCGCGCACCTCGTCGAGCAGCGCGGGGTCGATCAGCCAGCTCATGCCCGGCCGCGCGGCCGCGTCCAGCAGGGTGGACAGCCGTCCGGTGAGCTCGTCGCTCAGCGAGTCGTTGCGGAACAGGTTGTCGACCAGCTTCGTGGGCGGGGCGGTGAGCAGCACGATCGGGGTGATCGGCACCGGCTGCTTGCCGGGGATCGGCACGAACGTGCGCAACTGGCCGACCGCCCGGTCGTCGCTGGTGGCGTTGTTGCGCGCGATCACGTCCGCGCCGAAGGCGAACGCGGCCCCCCGGGTGTCGAAGCCGAGGTCGGCGATCGTCGCCCGCAGCGTCACCTGGCTGGTCTGGCCGGGCAGGAACGCCTCCGAGGAGGTGGTCACCACCTGGTAGTGGTCGGCGTCGATCGGCAGTCGCTGGCCGAGGATGTTGTTGTTGTCGGCCTGGCGCAGGCTGGCGAGGCTCTGGATCGCGTCCCGGGAACGCCACAGGATCACCTGGACGCCGTACGCGTCCACTGCGCCGGTGTTGGTGACCGTCCCGACGAGGGTGACGGTGTCCTTGGGCTTGTACCCGGAGACCGTCAACGAGGTCATGGTGAAGGTGACCTGCAGGTCGGCGGCCCGTGCGGGGGACGGCGCCCACGCGGACAGCCCCGCGACGGCCGCCACCCAGGCCAGCAGGAAGGCCAGCGCACGATGCCTGTGCCAGGAGCCGCCGATCACCGTCCCATGGTACGGGGACGTGCACTCCTGCCCGTCCGCGCCACCCCCGCAGCGTCCCGGTAGAGTATGCGGTCGTGCCCAGCCTGACCGATGCGCAGCGCGCCGCCCTGGCGAGCGTGCTGGCCGCGGGTCCCCGCGTGCGGAGGCTCGCGCGGCACTTCGAGCAGGCCGGCCACGAGTTCTACCTGGTCGGCGGTTCGGTGCGGGACGCGCTGATGGGCCGGCTCGGCAACGACCTCGACTACACGACCTCCGCCCGTCCCGACGAGATCGAGGCGCTGGTGAGGAAGGTGACCGGCGCGGTCTGGGACGTGGGCCGGGAGTTCGGCACGATCGCGGCCCGGATCCGCGAGGACGACGGCACCGAGTGGGTCGTGGAGATCACCACGTTCCGCGCCGACAGCTACGCCGACGACAGCCGCAAGCCCGAGGTCGTGTTCGGCGACCACCTCGGCGGCGACCTGGTCCGTCGCGACTTCACGGTGAACGCGATGGCGCTGCGGGTCGGCGACGGCGAGCTGCTGGACCCGTTCGGCGGGCTCGCCGACCTGGGCGCCGAGGTACTCCGGACGCCGGCCGCGGCGGAGCTGTCGTTCTCCGACGACCCCCTGCGGATGATGCGGGCGGCCCGCTTCGTCTCCCAGCTCGGCTTCCACCCCGACCCGGACGTGGTCGCGGCGATGACGTCGATGGCGTCCCGGATCACGATCGTCTCCGCCGAGCGGATCCGCGACGAGCTGGTGAAACTGCTGCTCACCGACAACCCGCGGCCCGGGTTGAACCTGCTCGTGGACACCGGCCTGGCCGACATCGTGCTGCCCGAGCTGCCCGCGCTGAAGATGGAGCGCGACGAGCACAACCGGCACAAGGACGTGTACGAGCACACCCTGACCGTGCTCGACCAGGCGATCGAGCTGGAGAGGGCGCGCGGCCACGAGCCCGACCTGGTGAACCGGCTGGCGGCGATCTTCCACGACATCGGCAAGCCGAGGACGCGGAAGTTCGAGCCGGGCGGCAAGGTGTCCTTCCACCACCATGACGTGGTCGGGGCGAAGCTCACCACCAGGCGGATGCAGGCGCTGAGGTTCTCCAGCCAGGAGACGAAGGCGGTGGCGAGGCTGGTGGAGCTGCACCTGCGCTTCCACGGCTACTCCGAGGGGGAGTGGACGGACTCCGCGGTGCGCCGTTACGTCCGCGACGCCGGCGACCAGCTGGAGCACCTGCACATCCTGACCCGCTCGGACTGCACCACCCGGAACGTGCGCAAGGCGCAGAAGCTGCGCCGGGCGTACGAGGAGCTGGAGTGGCGGATCGACGAGCTCGCCGCCCAGGAGGAGCTGGACGCGATCCGTCCCGACCTCGACGGCTCGCAGATCATGGAGGTGCTCGGCATCGGGGAGGGCCGCGAGGTGGGCCAGGCGTACCGGTTCCTGCTCGAGCGGCGGATGGAGGACGGCCCGCTGGGCGAGGAGCGGGCGACCCGCGAGCTGAAGGAGTGGTGGGCGGCCCGTGAGTCCTGACCCCGCTGCCCCGGGAGGTGGAGCCGTGACGGAGGGGCTGGCGTCCCTGCGTCCGGCGGGCGTGGTGTTCGACTGCGACGGGCTGCTGATGGACACCGAGCCCATCTGGACGGTGGCCGAGGCTGCGGTGTTCGCGTCCCGCGGGCTGGTCTACGGTCCGGCGGAGAAGGCACGGTTCATCGGCAAGAGCGTGCCCGCGACCGTGGCGATGATGGCCGAGGTGTTCGGCGAGGCCGGCAACGAGGACGAGATCCAGGCCGAGGTGCTGCGCACCTTCGCGGAGGTGGTGCTGCGTGAGGCCGAGCCGATGCCCGGGGCCCTCGAACTGGTCGGGGTGCTGCGGGATCGGATCCCGATCGCGGTGGCCAGCAACTCCCCGCGCGCGGTTCTGGACGTGACGCTGACCCGCGCCGGGCTGACGGACGCCTTCGGCGCGGTCGTGGCGGCCGACGAGGTGCCCGTCCCCAAGCCCGGTCCGGACCTCTACCTGTGCGCCTGCGCGCTGCTGGGCGTGCCCGCGGAGGACAGCGTGGCGTTCGAGGACACCACCACCGGGGTCGCCGCCGCTCGCGCCGCCGGCATGACGGTCGTGGCGGTGCCGGCACCGGAGCACCCCGCGCTCGGCGCGGACCTGGTGCTGGGCAGCCTGGCTCACCCCGCGGTGGTCGCCTGGGCCAGGTCGCTGTAGCCGGCGACCCCCGCGCAGGCCAGCGCCCGGCGCAGCAGGACGCGCGCCTGCCCGATCGCCGGGGACGCGGGGACGCCGTACGCGGCGGCCACGTCCAGCGTCGCGCGCAGGGCGGCGAGGTCGGCGCTCCTCGCGGCGCGGCGCAGCGCCATCGTCGCCAGGGCGGGCGCCAGGGCGTCCTGCCCGGTGGGGGAGAGCGAGGCCACCCGGTTCCACCACGCCTGTGCCCGCGGTGCGGGCGTGCACAGGGGTGCGAGCGCGGCGGCTGCCCCCGGCCGCGGGCCGCCCGGACCACCGGACGCGGGTCGCTGCCCGCGGTCGAGGATGCTCGCCAGCAGCAGCCCGTGCACCAGGGTCGTGTGGTAGCTGGTGCGCAGGACGTAGCCGTCCCGCTCGGGCAACGGCAGCCGTTCGTGGACGCCCGTGTCGAAGCCCGGTCCGGGCAGGAACCCGTGCGCCCTGCTCACGTCCGCGAGCAGCACGCGTGCCTGCGCCGCGAGCGGCGGCGCGTCCAGGCTGAGCATCGGCCACGTCCACAGGACCTCCGCGGCGACGTCGTGGTTCCCGGCGTCGAGCGCGACGGCCAGGATCGTCTCGGCGTCCGCCGCGACCCGTTCGGCCGGTCGCGGCAGCGGCACGCGGCGGCGTCCGTGGTCGCTCGCGTAGAGGATCGCGTGGGTGAAGGCGTAGGCGTCGTCGGTCGTGCCGGCGAGGTGGTCGAACTCCCACGCGAGGCAGGAGGACGCGACGGCGCGGGCGAACTCCTCCGGCTCGTCGGCGCCGGTCCACAGCCCGTGCAGCCACTGCTGCTCGAGCGCCCGGTGCGGTGGGCGTTCGGGACCGCGCAGCCGGTCCGGGCCGAACAGGTCGCCCAGCAGCGGCGTCAGGCCCGGGTCGCCGAGCCCCAGGTCGTGAAGGTGCAGCGGGACGAGGGCGAGGTCGAGGGCGATCCCGGGGTTCAGGCACAGCCGCACCGCGAGTTCGTCCCGGCTCTCCGCGGAGAGCTCGGCGGCGAGCCGGCCCAGTCCGGAACGCAGTCCGGGCACGCGGCCGGCCAGCGGCGTCGCCGCGCGGAGCAGCATCGCCGCCTCGGCGCGCACCTTGTCCCGGTCGAGCGGCGGGGCGGCGTCCGACCCGGTGCTCTCCTCGCGGGTCGCGACCACCGCGCGCAGGACGAGCCGGACGGCGGCGTGGAGCAGGCGTCCGTCCGGACCTCCTGCGCCACGGCCGTCCCGGTTCCCGCCGGTTGCTGTCGACCTCACCGGCGGATCCCGCTGGTCGGCGTCACTGCCGGAACTGGGCGATGTCCTGGGCCCGGAAGATCTCGGGTCCGGGCCAGCCGCAGGCCCAGGTGACGTGCTTGTTGATGATGTTGACCAGGGAGTCGCCCTCGAGGGCCGCCTGGGCGCCGAACTTGCTGAACAGCGCACCGACGGCCTCGAAGTCGATGGCCTTCGTCTCGATGAGGGCGCGCACGACCTCGTCCTGCAGCGGAGTCCGCTTGTCTGCTGGCATGGTGCTTCCTTTCCACCCTGTGCGGCCACGGTGGTCCGCACAGGGATGGGAGGAGGCGGGAGGCCGTCCGGATACGCGTTCCTCCTGCGCACAGGTGCTCAGTTCTGCTGCCCGAGAGATACTTAGCCAAACTAATGAGTTAAGCTAAGTACATGGAATCGATCCAGCACCTCGCGAACGATGTCCGGATGGCGTGCCAGCAGGTCAGCCGCCGCGTCCGGTTCGAGTCGGACGCCGAGTTGGCGCCGCACCACGCGAGCGCCATGTTCAAGCTGCTGGACGGCCCGCGCACGCCCGGCGAACTGGCCGAGCTGGACCGGATCTCGGCCCCGTCCATGACGAAGACGGTGAACTGCCTGACCGAGCGCGGACTGGTCGAGACCCAGGACAACCCGGCCGACGGCCGCTCGAAGCTCGTCGTGCTCACCGACGCCGGACGCGACCTGCTCGACGCCACGATCCGCGCCCGCGACGACTGGATGGTGCGCAAGCTGCACGGGCTGACCAACGACGAGCTGAAGGTGCTGAGGGAGGCCACGGGATTGCTGAACCGGGTGTTGGAGAAGTGAGTGCGGCGGTGGCCGCGGAGCGGGTGCCGACGTTCGCCTCGCTCGCCATCCGGAACTACCGGCTGTTCTGGACGGGCGGCCTGATCTCGAACATCGGCACCTGGATGGCCCGCGTGGCCCAGGACTGGCTGGTGCTGACGATCCTCACCGACAACTCGGCGTCCGCGCTGGGCATCACCACCGGGCTGCAGTTCCTGCCGATCGCCCTGCTCGCGCCCTACGCCGGGTCGGTGGCCGACCGGATCCCGAAGCGGAAGCTGCTGATGTTCACCCAGGCCGCGCAGGCCGCGGTCGGGCTGACGCTGGCCGGGCTGACGCTGGCCGGGTGGGTGCAACTGTGGCACGTCTACGTGCTCGCGTTCCTGCTCGGCGTGGCCGCGGCGTTCGACGGCCCGGCCCGGCAGGCGTTCGCGCCCGAGATGGTCAGCGAGCGGCTGATTCCGAACGCGGTCGGGCTGAACACCACCTCGTTCAACGGCGCCCGGCTGGTCGGGCCCGCGGTGGCCGGCCTCACGATCGCGTGGTGGGGGGTCGGGCCCGCGCTGTTGATCAACGGCCTGAGCTTCATCGCGGTGCTCGTCGCGCTGGTGATGATGCGGGACGCCGAGCTGTACCCGGTCCCGTTCGCGAAGCGGAGGGGGGCGGTGCGGGACGGGCTGCGCTACGTCCGCTCACGCCCGGACATCATCCTGCTGCTGTTCATCGTGTTCATGCTCGGCACGTTCGGGATGAACTTCCAGATCACGAACGCCCTGATGTCGACGGCGGTCTTCCACGCGGGCGCGGAGCTGTACGGCCTGCTCGGTTCGATCCTCGCGATCGGGTCGCTGTCCGCGGGGCTGCTCGCGGCGCGCCGGTCGCGGCTGCGGCTGCGGCTGATCATCGGTGCGCTGGCCGGCTTCTCGATCGCCGTGACGGGTCTCGCGCTCGCGCCCGGGTTCTGGTGGTACGCGTTCTTCCTGGTGCCCACCGGGCTGACCGCGCTGACCGTGATGACGGCGGCCAACGCGTCCGTGCAGCTGGCGACCGAGCCGGTGATGCGCGGCCGCGTGATGGCGCTGTACCAGGCGATCTTCCTGGGCGGGACGCCGCTGGGCGCGCCGCTGATCGGCTGGGTCGGCGACGTCTGGGGCCCGCGCTGGACGCTGGCGATCGGCGCCATCGCGTGCGGCCTCACCGTGGTGGTCGCGGTGGGCTACATCGTCCGCCGGTCCGGCTGGTCCGTCCTGCCGTGGGTCCATCCCGAGGAGGACGTCGTCCCCGACCTCATCGACGAACCCCGCTGATCCGGGGACGGTTCCGGGCGGTCCGGCTTTTCCACAGTTCCTGACGGAGCATTCCGAGGCGCCGGGGACGGTTCCGGGCGGTCCGGTTTATCCACAAGCCCTTGGCAAGGGGAGATGCTGGACAGCTCCCGCTCTTCGCCGTC
>JAXGTK010000051.1:0-14898 GCA_040774965.1 Propionicimonas sp.
CGTGCGCGTTCGGCGCCCACACCGCGAAGCGCGTCCCGTGGATCTCGCCCCGCTCGTCGTCGAAGATGGTCACCTCGTGCGCCCCGAGCCTGCGCCAGCACTCTGTGTCGCCGCCGTTGTGGAAGCCCTCCAGATCCCAACCGGTGAGCCCACCTGCCACGTCGTGTGCCATCACTGCTCCTTGTCACTCGGTGCCGGAGGGTTCAGGGAGACCCTCCTTGCCTCATCTTGGACCGCACCCCACGGGATGTGTGCCCAATTCGGGCGATTGCGTACTTCGTAGACGACTTCGTAAACGGCCTTGTCGAGCTCGTATGCGCGGAGCAGCGCCGGTTCGGCGCGGTGTTCGCCGGCGTAGCCGTCGAGGAAGGCCTCGCGTGCGGCCGTGCACCACTGCCGGGCCTCGTGCCCGTCCGGGTCGGAGTGGGCGCTGCGGGCGTAGTCGAGGCTGCGCAGCAGGCCGGCCACGTCGCGCCAGACCGAGTCGAACTCGCGCCGCTCGGCCAGGGCCTTCAGCGGTTCGCCCTCGAAGTCGATGATCACCCAGGGGCTGCCGTCGGGCGCGCGGCGGTGCAGTACTTGGCCCAGGTGGAAGTCCCCGTGCACCCGCTGCGTGGTCAGCGACTGCCCGGTCGGTGCGGTGAACAGCAGCTGGGCAGCGTGCCGGTACTCGTCGAGCTCGTGCACCGCCTCGGCGGCCTCCGCGAACCGGCGGACCATGTCCGTGGTGAGGTCCGCTCCGGGACGGGTCGACGTGCCGAAGGCGTCGGCCAGGCGGGCGTGCAGTTCGCGGAGTTCGACGCCCAGCTGGAGGCACTCCGCGGAGATGTCGCGGCCGGCTGCGCAGGCGTCGGTGGCGAACACCCAGCCGTCGGTGATGCCGGTGATGCGCTGGCAGAACAGGCCGAGGTCGTACTCGTCGTGCGAGAGAAGCCCGTACAGGTCGGGGGTGATCCCCGAACCGCTGAGCGCTCCGAGCACCTCGGCGTCGAGGTTCCGCCCCGGCTCGAGCTTGCGGAAGAGCTTGAACAGGGTGGTCTCGCCGACCATCACGGTCGTGTTGCTCTGCTCGCCGGTGAACAGCCGCATCGCGGCGCCGGCGTCCACCGGGCCGGGGTCGCGCCAGGCCATGCCCCCGGGCGGGTCGTCGAGCAGGGCCCCGACGAGCGCGGCCATCGCAGCCGGGTGCGCCGGCGCGTCCACGATGTCCACCTCGCCGAGTTCCGGCAGCGTCGTGCGGCCGACGGGCAGGCCGGCCGGGGCGGTGCCTGCGGGGACGTAGGCGGCGAGCAGCTGGTAGACCTCGGTGCGGCCGTCGTCGTAGGCGATCTCGGCGAGTTCGGACCGCACGGCGGGCCACGACCCGTCCGGGGTGTACCAGGGCAGGGGGGTGATACCGGCGATCCGGGCGCCGAGGCCCTTGCCGCCGAACCACCGGGCCTGGCGCAGGTACTGTTCCCAGGCGGCTGCCGTGGTCACGTCGTTCACCTCACCGGCGCAGCACGTGCAGGATCATGGCCGGGTTGGCCGGGTGCAGCCGGACGAAGTTCCGCTCGGCCCAGGTGAAGGTGGCCCCGGAGAACTCGTCGCGAAGGTCGATCGTCGGGGCGCTCACGCCCAGCCAGGCGAGGTCGAGGTGGACGTCGGTCTCCACTCCCTGGTCGGGGTCGAGGCTGCAGATGACGACGACGGCGTCGTCGCCGTCGCGCTTGGCGTAGGCGATCACCCCGTCGTGAGGGGCGTCGAGGAACTGGATCTGGCGCAACTGCTGCAGCGCCGGGTGGTCCCGGCGCACCTGGTTCAGGGCGCCGAGCAGGACGCCGAGGTTCGGCTGTGCGGCGAAATCGCGGGGCCGGTACTCGAACTTCTCGGAGTTCCGGTACTCCTCACCGCCCGGCCTGAGGGGCTCGTGCTCGAACAGCTCGAAGCCCGAGTACACGCCCCAGGACGGGGACAGCGTGGCGGCGAGGATGGCGCGGATCGCGAACGCCGCCGGATTGCCCGACTGCAGGAAGAACGGGTTGATGTCGGGGGTGTTCACGAAGAAGTTCGGCCGGTAGAAGGCGTCCATCTGCGTGGACAGTTCGGTGAGGTACTCCTGCAGTTCGGCCTTGGTGTTGCGCCATGTGAAGTAGGTGTAGCTCTGGTGGAAGCCCACCTTGCCGAGGGCGTGCATCATCTCGGGCTTGGTGAACGCCTCGGCGAGGAAGACCACGTCGGGGTCGGACTCGCGGACCTGCCGCATCACCCACGCCCAGAACTCGACCGGCTTGGTGTGCGGGTTGTCCACGCGGAAGATCCGCACGCCGTGGGACATCCACAGCCGCAGGATGCGCAGCACTTCCCGGTAGATGCCCTCGGGGTCGTTGTCGAAGTTGATCGGGTAGATGTCCTGGTACTTCTTCGGCGGGTTCTCGGCGTACGCGACGGTGCCGTCCAGCCGGGTGGTGAACCACTCCGGGTGCTCGGTCACCCAGGGGTGGTCCGGGCTCGCCTGCAGGGCGAAGTCGAGCGCGACCTCCAGACCGAGCTCGTCGGCCCTGGCCACGAACCGGTCGAACGCGTCCCAGTCGCCGAGGTCGGGGTGGATGGCGTCGTGGCCGCCCTCCGGGGCTCCGATCGCCCACGGCGAGCCGGGGTCGCCGGGGCCGGGGATCAGGGTGTTGTTGCGACCCTTGCGGAACGCGGTCCCGATCGGGTGGATGGGCGGCAGGTAGACCACGTCGAAGCCCATCGCGGCGACCTCTTCGAGGCGCTCGTGGCAGGTGTCGAACGTGCCGGAGGTCCACTTCTTCGTGGCCGCGTCGTAGCGGGCACCGACCGAGCGCGGGAAGAACTCGTACCAACTGGAGTACAGCGCCCTCGCCCGGTCGACGTACAGCGGGAAGTCCGCGGTGGGGGAGAGCAGTTCGCGGGGGCCGTACTGCTCCATGGCCCGCTGGATGCCGTGGGTGGTCGCGACCTCGATCAGGTCGTCCGCCGGGCGCTCGGGGATGAGCAGCATCGCGGTCGCCTTGAGGATGGACGCCGCGACGGGATCGCCCGCCTGCTCGGCGATGGCGGCGGTGCGTTCGAGGAGATCGCGTCCCTCGAGGCAGACCAGTTCGATGTCGACACCGGCGGGCAGCTTCGCCTCGGCGTTGTGCAGCCAGGTGGCCCACGGGTCCGACCAGCCCTCGACCCGGAACGTCCAGGCGCCCTCGGCGTCCGGGCGCACCCACGCCTCCCACGGGTCGAGCCCGCGGGGCTCCACCGGAACCATGTCGGTTCGCGTCTGCTCGCCCGTCGGGCTGGTCAGGATCACTGACGCGTTGACGGCGTCGTGGCCCTCGCGGAACACCTTCGCGCGCACGGGGACGAGCTCGCCGACGACGGCCTTGGCCGGGTAGGCGCCGCCCTCGATCACCGGGCTGACCTTGCTGACCGGGATACGCCCGAACCCGCGGGGCAGCGTCACCGTGGGACCCAGGTCGAGGGGGGCGACCGGCGTGGGAGCAGGCGCAGGGCCGGGGGCCGGCTTCGTCGTCGGCTCCGTGGCGGCCGTCGCGGCCGGGGTCCGCTGCTGACGCTTGCGGGACGGGTTTGCGGTTGCGCTCACGTCTCCAACCTAGCGGCTGGCACTTTCGTGCGGGAGGGAATGCGCAGGGGTTCGCACCGAGGCGTCGAGGGCCGGTTCAGGGTGGGCAGCGGGTACCCCGGGACGGCGGTCGCGGCGAGGCGTGCCCTGCACCGGGCTCCCGCAGGGGCGGACCCGGTCCGTCGGTACCGGGTCGTTCAGGCGTCGGTGACGGTGTCCTCGGCGGGGCTGGGCGGCGAGGCGGGGACGAGCTGTGCGCCGGTGCGCACCTCGGCGCCGAACACGACCACCGTCCGGGCGGGCAGGGTGACCGTCGAGCCCGGGGCGAGCTTCTTGCGGGGCAACTCGCCGTCCAGCCCGGTGTGGGCGACCACCTGGTAGCGCAGTGCCCAGGGTGCGCCGGGCAGCGACAGCTCCACCGGATCCCAGCCCGCGTGGAAGTACACCAGGAAGGCCTCGGTGCGGTCGGAGAGGTACATGCCGAGCGTGTGCCGGCCCATGTCGTGCCACGCGTCGGTGGTCATCTCGGTGCCGGACTCGGCGAACCACGCGACCGGCGAGCGGCCCAGACCGTGCCCGGCGGCGTCGGTGACCTCGCCGTGGTAGCGCCAGGCGTCCGGACGGAACAGGGCGTGCCGTGCGCGCAGCTTCAGCAGCGTCCGGGTCAGGTCCTCCTGGGCCGACCACTCCTCGCGGGTCAGCCAGCTCACCCACGAGACCGGTGAGTCCTGGCAGTACGCGTTGTTGTTCCCGCCCTGGGTGCGTCCCATCTCGTCGCCGGCGAGGATCATCGGCACGCCCGCGCTGAGCAGCAGCGTGGCCATGATGTTGCGGGTGCTCCGCTGGCGGTCGGCGATGATCCCGGGATCATCGGTCTCGCCCTCGTAGCCGTGGTTCCAGGAGCGGTTGTCGTCCGCACCGTCCCGGTTCCGCTCCGCGTTCGCCTCGTTGTGCTTGAGGTCGTAGGTGACGACGTCGCGCAGCGTGAAGCCGTCGTGGGCGGTGATGAAGTTCACCGACGACGTGGCCGGGCGCCCGCCGTGGTCGTAGATGTCGGACGAGCCGGACAACCGCGTGGCGAGCTCCTGGACGCCTCCGACCGCACCCCGCCAGAAGTCACGCGCGAAGCCGCGGTAGCGGTCGTTCCATTCCGACCAGTCCGGTCCCCAGCGTCCCACCTGGTAGCCGTAGGGACCGAGGTCCCACGGCTCGGCGATCATCACGGTGCCGGCGAGGACCGGGTCGGCGGCCACCAGCTGCTTGAACCGGTGGTTCTGGTCGACGTGGTGCGCTGCGTCGCGGATCAGCGTGGTGTTCAGGTCGAAGCGGAACCCGTCCACACCCATGTCGGTCACCCAGTAGCGCAACGAGTCCATCACGAGCTTGAGCACGCCGTCGTTGGCGGTGTCGACCGCGTTGCCGCAGCCGGTCACGTCGTAGTCGTTGCGGTGGTCGTCGGTGAGCCGGTAGTACGCCCCGTGGTCGATGCCGCGGAAGCTCAGCGTCGGGCCGTCGTGGCCGCCCTCACCGGTGTGGTTGTACACGACGTCGAGGATGACCGCGATGCCGGCCTCGTGCAGCGCCGAGACCATCGCCTTGAACTCCGCCACCTGCCCGCCGAGCTCGCCGGACGCCGACGAAGCGTAGGCGGCATGGGGGGCGAAGAAGCCGAGGGTGTTGTAGCCCCAGTAGTTCGTCAGGCCGCGACCCACCACGAACGGCTCGGAGACGAAGTGCTGCACCGGCAGGAACTCCACGGCGTTCACGCCGAGTTCGACGAGGTGCTCGACCACCGCGGGGTAGGCCATGCCCGCGTAGGTGCCCCGCAGGTGCTCGGGCACCGCGGGGTGCTGCCGGGTGTAGCCCTTCAGGTGGGTCTCGTAGATGACCATCTCGGCCAGCGGGACCGGCTTCGCGAGCGGCGTGGGCGGCGCGGAGTCCGCCACCACGACGCTCAGCGGCACCGCGGCGAAGGAATCGGTGAGGTCGGGCAGGAAGTTCGACTCGGGGGCGTGGTCGGTGATCGGGCCCGCGTAGTCGACGCCGCCCGTGATCGCCCGGGCGTAGGGGTCGAGCAGGAGCTTCGCCGGGTTGAACCGCTCGCCCTTCTCCGGCGCCCACGCGCCGTGGACGCGGTAGCCGTAACGCTGGCCCGGGCCGATGTCGGCCAGGTGCAGGCTCCACACCCCGTCGCCGGTGAGGGTGAGGTCGTGGTTCGTCTGACGCCGGTGCTCGTCCACGAGGGCCAGCTCGACCCTCGTCGCCCGGGGGGCCCACAGGGAGAAGGACGTGCCGTTCTCGCGTACGCGGGCGCCCAGCGCGGCGGCTGCCAGCACACTGCCCTCCGGCAGGTCGACCGCCGATGTGTTCATCGGACTCAAGCTCCCCCCTCAGGAACTGCGTGGTGCCAAGTGTGACCTAACCTTCAGGGAGAACCAACCACTGACCCACGGATCCCGGGAATCGTTTCATATTGTTCATAGGAGGCGGACGGATGGCCGGTAGTACCTACCTCGACCACGCCGCCTCCTCCCCGGTGGTGGCCGCAGCAGCCGAGGCGATGACCGCGCTGCTGACCCGTCCGGGCAATCCGAGTTCGCTGCACGCGTCCGGGCGGGCGGCACGCCGGGCGCTGGAGGACGCCCGGGAGTCACTCGCCGCCGACCTCGGGGCCCACCCGCACGAGGTCGTGTTCACGTCCGGAGGCACCGAGGCCAACAACGTCGCGCTCCTCGGCGCCCGCGCGGACGGGCGGCGTCCGGTGCTCGCCGTCTCGGCCGTGGAACACCCGTCGGTCGCCGCCGCCCGGCAGCGACTGGCCGACGTGGTCGTCCTGCCCGTCCACGGCACCGGGCACCTCGACCTCGCCCGCGCCGCCGACCTGATCGGGCCGGACGTCGGGCTCGTGTCGGTGATGTGGGTGAACAACGAGACCGGTGCCGAGCAGCCGGTGGCCGAGGTGGCCCGGCTGGCGCACGCCGCAGGCGCGCTCGCGCACAGCGACGCGGTGCAGGCGTTCGGACACCTCGATGTCGACTTTGCCCGGTCGGGCCTCGACCTGCTCTCCACCTCGGCGCACAAGCTCGGCGGCCCGGTCGGCATCGGGGCGCTGGTCGTGCGCCGCGGTGTCGTGGTGGCGCCCCTCGGTTTCGGCGGCGGGCAGGAGGCACGACTGCGTTCGGGGACGGTGCCGGTGGCGCTGGCGGCGGGCTTCGCGGCGGCCAGCCGGGTCGCCACCGGGCGTCGTGCGGCCGAGGCCGTCCGCCTCGCCGGGCTGCAGGAACGCCTGGTCTCCGGCGTCCTCGCCACGATTCCCGGGACCCGGGCCAACACCGTGCAGCCCTGCAGTCCGGCCATCGTCAACCTCACCTTCTCGGGTGTGCGCGCGGACGACGTCCTGCTGCTGCTCGACGCCGTGGGCTTCGACGCGTCCACCGGTTCAGCGTGCACGGCCGGTGTGCACCAGCCCAGCGAGGTGCTGCTGGCGATGGGCCGCACGCTGGAGGAGGCGTCGGCGAGCCTGCGGTTCTCGTTCGGCCCGGACACCACGTCCGGGGCGATCGACGCCCTGCTCGGCGTCCTGCCCGGGATCGTGGAGCGTGCCCGTTCGGCCGGCTGACCCCCGGACCGAAAGAGGAACCGTCCCCAATCCGTTCCACCTCCCCGGCGTGGACCGAACAGGGAACCGTCCCCGATCCGGTCCAGCGTAGGAGTCTCGGGTTCGAGGAGGCGATCGATGCGCGTACTGGCCGCGATGTCCGGCGGGGTGGACTCCGCTGTGGCCGCCGCGCGCCTCGTCGACGCCGGCCACGACGTCGTCGGGGTGCACCTGGCGCTGTCGAAGAACCCGGAGGCCTACCGCAGCGGCGCCCGCGGGTGCTGCTCGCTGGAGGACTCCCACGACGCGCGCCGTGCCGCCGACGCCCTCGGCATCCCGTTCTACGTGTGGGACTTCGCCGAGCGCTTCGCCGAGGATGTCGTCGCCGACTTCGTCAGCGAGTACGCCGCCGGTCGCACCCCGAACCCGTGCCTGCGCTGCAACGAGAAGATCAAGTTCGCGGCCGTGCTCGAACGCGGCCGCGCGCTCGGGTTCGACGCGGTCGCGACCGGGCACTACGCCCGCCTCGAGTCCTCCGCCGGGGCCGTGTCGCTGCACCGCTCCGCCGAGCCCGCCAAGGACCAGTCCTACGTGCTCGGCGTCCTGGACGCCGAACAGCTGCGGCACTCGCTGTTCCCGCTCGGCGCCGACACGGCGAAGGCGGAGGTACGCGCCGAGGCGGCCGCCCGCGGGCTCACGCTGGCCCGCAAGCCCGACAGCCACGACATCTGCTTCATCCCGACCGGCGACACCGCGGGCTTCCTGCACGCGCGCCTGGGCCGGCGTCCCGGCGACATCGTGGACGAGCGGGGTGAGGTGCTCGGCGCACACACCGGCACCCACCAGTTCACGGTCGGCCAGCGGCACGGCCTGCACCTGTCCGTGCCCGCCGAGGACGGGAGGCCCCGCTACGTGCTCGGCGTCGACCCCGTCCGCAACACCGTCACCGTCGGACCGAAGCGGTCGCTGGCCGTCCGCGTGATCGAGGGCATCCGCCCCACCTGGACCGGGCGGCCGGTCGCCGGGGCCTGGCGCGGGCTGGTGCAGGTGCGTGCGCACGGCGAGGCCCTGCCCGCCGTGATCGCGGCCGACGCGGACGGCGCCCGGATCGAACTGGACGAGTCCGCCTTCGGCATCGCCCCCGGCCAGGCCGCGGTCTACTACGACGGCGACCGCGTGGTGGGCAGCGCCACGATCTCCGCGACGGCCGCCTGATGGTCGCGTACACCGGCCTCGGCTCGCTGCCGGGCACCGACTTCGGGGCGGCCGTCCGGATGACGTTCGACAAGGTGCCCGACCTGCCGTACCTGCCCGAACTCCCGGCCCGCGGCCCGTGGGCCGGGATGATCGGACGCGGCCTCGGCCTGCCGGCCGGGCTGTCCGCCGAGCTGGCCGCGGGGGAGTGGCGGCTCTCGGACGCACCGGGCGTGGACCAGCGCCGGGCACGGGCGACGTGGCGCGACGACCTCGACCGGCTCGAGGAGGCCGCGGACGGCTACGCGGGGCCGTTCAAGGTCGCGGTCACCGGCCCGTGGACCCTGGCCGCCTCCGTCGGCGTCGCCCACACCGGACGCGTGCTCGCCGACACCGGTGCCCGTCGTGACCTCGCCCAGGCGCTCGCCGAGGGCGTCGGGGAGGTGCTCTCCGACCTCGCCCGGCGGCTGCCCGGGGCGGAACTGGTGCTGCAGGTGGACGAGCCGTCGTTGCCCGCGGTGGCGGCCGGAGCCGTGCCCACGCCCGGCGGCTTCTTCCGGCACCGGGCGGTGGACCTGCCCGAACTGTGTCGCGCGCTGGGCTGGATCACGGCCGAGCCGGCCCGTCGCGGCCTGGCGGTGCCCACGGTGCTGCACAGCTGCGCCCGCTGGGACGGCGGCTGGCCGCTCGGGGCGCTGCTGCATGGCGATTCGACGTCCGCGGGGTTCGACGGCGTCTCGGTGGACCTCGACCAGCTCGGTACGCCCGACTGGGACGCGCTCGCCGGCGCCGCGGACGCGGGCGCGACGCTCTACCTGGGCAGCCTGCCGACCACCGGCGACGTGCGTCCGCCCGGCGTGGACGCCGTGCGTCGCCGGACCCTGGCCGGCCTGGACCGGATCGGAGCGCCGGACGGGCTCTCCGACCGGTTGGTGCTCACGCCGGCGTGCGGACTGGCCGGCTGGACGCCCGGCGAGGTGAGCCGGGGGTTCGAGGTACTCGCCCGCGTGCGCGAACAGGTCGCGGCGGAGCTGGGCGGCTGAACGGGTCGTGGGCCCCGCCGCACCGCGACTGTCGGAGGAGGGGGATAGGTTTCCGGCATGACCGACGACGCGGCCCGGGCCAGGCACGCTGAGCTGAGCTCGGAGATCACCGAGCACCGGCACCGCTACTACGAGCGGGACGCCCCCGTGGTGTCGGACGCCGAGTTCGACGCGCTGATGCGGGAGCTGATCAACCTCGAGGCGGCGAACCCCGGGCTGCGCACCCCCGACAGCCCCACCCAGCAGGTCGGTGGTGCGGCGAGCTCCACCTTCGCCCCGGTCACGCACCTCGTACCCCTGATGAGCCTCGACAACGTGTTCTCCCTCGAGGAGCTGGACAAGTGGCTCGCCCGCGCCGAGTCGCTGGCCGGCGAGAGCGTGGCGGCGTCCGGCTACCTGTGCGAGCTGAAGATCGACGGGCTCGCGCTCGACCTCACCTACCGGGACGGACGCCTGGCCAGCGCGGCCACCCGCGGCGACGGCACGGTCGGGGAGGACGTCACCGCCAACGTCCGCACCATCGACGCGATCCCGGCCCGGCTGGCCGGGCCCGACGTGCCCGAGGTGGTCGAGGTGCGCGGCGAGGTGTTCATGCGCACCGAGGACTTCGCCGCCCTGAACGCGGGCCTGGTCGAGGCGGGCAGGGCGCCCTTCGCGAACCCGCGGAACTCCGCCGCGGGCTCGCTGCGGCAGAAGGACCCGAGGGTCACCGCCCAACGCCGGCTGCACTTCCTCGTCCACGGCATCGGGGCGTTCTCCGGTGCGCCCATCGAGCGGCAGTCCCACGGCTACGACCTGCTCGCGGGCTGGGGGCTGCCCACGTCGCCGCACTACCGCATCTGCCACTCGGTCGAGGAGGTGAAGGAGTACATCGCCCACTACGGCGAGCACCGGCACTCGGTCGAGCACGAGATCGACGGCGTCGTGATCAAGGTCGACGACCGCCGCCTGCAGGAACAGCTGGGCCACACCTCCCGGGCCCCCCGCTGGGCGATCGCCTACAAGTACCCGCCCGAGGAGGTGACCACGAAGCTGGTCGACATCCGGGTGAACGTGGGCCGCACCGGCCGGGTCACGCCGTACGCGGTGATGGAACCGGTGTTCGTGGCCGGTTCCACTGTCGAGCAGGCCACCCTGCACAACGCGTCCGAGGTGAGGCGGAAGGGGGTGCTGATCGGCGACACGGTGGTGCTGCGCAAGGCCGGCGACGTGATCCCGGAGGTGCTCGGCCCGGTGGTCGACCTGCGCGACGGCACCGAGCGGGAGTTCGTCATGCCCACCCACTGCCCGGCGTGCGGCAGCGAGCTGCGACCGGAGAAGGAGGGGGACGCCGACATCCGCTGCCCGAACCGGCGTTCCTGCCCGGCCCAGCTCCGCGAGCGGCTGTTCCACCTCGCCTCGCGGCAGGCCCTCGACATCGAGGTGCTCGGGGAGAAGGCCGCCGACGCGTTGCTCAGCGCGGGCCTGCTCACCGACGAGGGCGACCTGTTCGACCTCACCGCCGACAGGCTGGTGGCGGCGGGGGTGCTCACCACCAAGGACGGCACCCTGTCCGCGAACGGGCACAAGCTGCTGGCCAACCTCGAGACGGCCAGGACCCGGCCCTTCGCCCGCTTCCTGGTCGCACTGTCGATCCGCCACATCGGCAAGGGGGTCGCGCCCGACGTGGCGGCCGCCTTCCCCGGTATCGACGCGCTGCGGGCCGCCAGCGTGGAGGAACTGGCCGCGGTGCCGGGGATCGGCCTCATCCTCGCGGAGTCGATCCGGGCGTGGTTCGAGGTCGACTGGCACACCGCGATCGTGGACAAGTGGAGGGCGGCCGGCTGCCGCCTGGCCGAGGAGCCGGCGGAGGAGTCCGGCGTGCCGCAGACGCTCGCGGGGCTGACCCTGGTCGTCACCGGTTCACTGCCGGGCTACACCCGCGACAGCATCGGCGAGGCGATCGTCGCCCACGGGGGGAAGTCGTCCGGTTCGGTGTCGGCCCGCACCGACTTCCTGGTCGCCGGCGAGGGCGGCGGATCGAAGTACGACAAGGCTGTCGCGCTGGGCGTCCCGGTCCTGGACGCGGCCGGGTTCGCCATGCTGCTGGAGCGCGGCCCGGACGCGGTTCGGGTCGCCGAATAGGATGGCGACGTGCCTGAAGGCCTGAACTCCGACCTGAACCTGAATGTGGGCGCCCCGCCGCGGGTGCGTCCGCAGATGGGTGAGTGGGGCCCGCTCGACGTCCAGCCCACCCGCAAGAAGCGGCGCATGCGCTGGTGGACGATCCTCGTGTTCGTCCTGGTCGCCGCTGCGGTCGTCGGCTACGGGTACTGGATCTACACCATCCTTCGCTGAACCACCGGCCGGACCCACCCCGCACGGGTGAGTGCGCCGGCGAACCCTCCGGCCACGGGCCGCAACACGGGCGCCGGGCCGGACCCCCCGAGGCTGGTGGACCGGTTCCCGGGGCCCGCCACCTGCTCGCTGAGGACGATGAACGTCGCGTGCGTAGTGATCATCTGCTTCCTCCCTCCACCGCCACGACGAACGGGGGAGGGCGGAACAGACAGGCCCGGCGGGCCGACCCGCGGCCGGCTACAGGGCGAGCGCGGCGAGGTGGCGCAGGCGGGCGATCTCCGACTTCAGGAACTCCGGCCCGCCGCGGCGGGCGAGCACGATCGTGGCGCTGCTGCGGAACGGGGCCACCGCGATCAACGTCTCGCCCCAGCCGGGCAGCCACCCGTCGGGCAATTCGTCGTCACGCAGGGACGTGAGGTCGCCGAGCGCCCGAACGCCCTCAGCGTCCAGTTCGGGCGCGAGGTCGGTGTGGGCGAGCAGTCGTCCCTCGGCCCGGTCCACGAGGACGGCCCAGGTCACGCGGAACACCTGCGGGGCCTCCTGGGTGAGGATCTCCTCGGCGTGCACCGGATCCTCGGTCATGGCGTTGAGCACGTCCACGTCCGCCTGCAGTCCCCACGCCTCCGGGTAGTGCGACAGCCACACCACCTCGACACCGGGTACCGACGTGCAGGCGGTCACCAGCGAGTCTGGCGGCACTCCGCCCGGCAACTCGAGCATGAAGTCGTCGACGGCGTAGCCCTCGTACTTCTCCACGATCTCCACGGCGTTGATGTCGGCCCCGACCGTGCCGACGGCGGTGGCCACGGCGCCCAGGGAGCCGGGGCGGTCGGGGAGGGCGACGCGCATCAGGAACACCCGGACAGTCTGGCGTACCGGTGTTACAACGGTGTCAAACCCGACCGCTATTGTGAGATACCCGCGGGCGAAGGCCCCGGTTCGTTACAGGAGTTCGCCTTGGCCTTGACTGCCGCCGACGTGGCCCGACTCGGGGAATTGGCCCGGATCCGGCTCACGGATGAAGAACTGGCCCACCTGGCGCCCCAGCTGGACGTGATCCTCACCTCGGTTGCTCGCGTCACCGAGGTGGCCGGCGACGACGTGCCGCCGACCTCGCACGCGCTGCCGCTGACCAACGTGTTCCGGGAGGACGTGGTCACGCCGTCGCTGCCCGCACAGGCCGTGCTGGCCGCCGCGCCCGCCGTGGAGGACGGACGCTTCCGGGTCCCGCGCATCCTGGGGGAGGAGGCATGAACGTCGTCACCGCCACAGCGGCGGAACTGTCCGCGCAGCTGGCCTCGGGGGAGCTCAGCGCCCGCGAGGTGGCCCAGGCGCACCTCGACCAGATCGACGCCGTGGACGGCACGGTGAAGGCGTTCCTGCACGTGGACGGGGAGCGCGCGCTCGCGGCAGCCGACGCGGTGGACGCGAAGCGGACCGCCGGGGAGGAACTCGGCCCGCTGGCCGGCGTCCCGCTGGCGATGAAGGACATCTTCGCCATGACCGGCGCCCCGACGACCTGCGGTTCGCGGATCCTCGAGGGCTGGGTCCCCCCGTACAACTCCACCGTCACGCAGAAGCTCCTCGACGCGGGCGTGGTCGTGCTCGGCAAGACCAACATGGACGAGTTCGCGATGGGTTCCTCCACCGAGAACTCCGGCTTCTTCACCACCCACAACCCGTGGGACACCACGAAGATCCCCGGCGGCTCCGGCGGCGGCTCCGCGGCGTCGCTGGCCGCGTTCGAGGCCCCGCTGGCGATCGGGACCGACACCGGGGGCTCGATCCGGCAACCGGCGGCGGTGACCGGGACCGTCGGCGTGAAGCCCACCTACGGCGGCACGTCCCGCTACGGCGTGGTCGCGATGGCGTCCTCGCTGGACACGCCCGGTCCGTGCGCCCGGACGGTGTTGGACGCGGCGCTGCTGCACAGCGTGATGGCCGGCTGGGATCCCCGTGACTCCACGTCGATCAACGCCCCGGTGCCCGACGTGGTCGGGGCGGCGCGCAGCGGCGATGTCGCCGGCATGCGGATCGGTGTGGTCACCGAGTTCGGCGGGGAGGGGTACCAGCCCGGCGTGGAGCAGCGGTTCGCGGAGGCGCTGGCGATCCTGGAGGGCCTCGGCGCCGAGATCGTCGAGGTGTCCTGTCCGAACTTCGACTACGCGCTGGCCGCCTACTACCTGATCATGCCCAGCGAGGTGTCCTCCAACCTCGCGCGGTTCGACGCGATGCGCTACGGCCTGCGGGTCGGCGACGACGGCCTGCACAGCACCGAGGAGGTGATGAACCTCACCCGCGGCGCCGGTTTCGGGGCCGAGGCCAAGCGGCGGATCATCATCGGCACCTACGCGCTGTCCTCGGGCTACTACGACGCGTACTACGGCTCGGCCCAGAAGGTGCGCACGCTGATCACCCGCGACTTCGACGCCGCGTTCGGGAAGGTGGACGTCCTGGTCTCGCCCACCACGCCCACCACGGCCTTCACCATCGGCGAGCGGGTGGACGACCCGCTGGCCATGTACAAGGCCGACCTGTGCACGATCCCGTCCAACCTGGCGGGCAACTGCGCCGCGTCCATCCCGTGTGGGCTGAGCCCCGACGACGGCCTGCCGGTGGGGTTCCAGGTGATGGCGCCACCGCTGGCCGACGACCGGCTGTACCGCGTGGGGGCCGCGCTGGAGCGTCAACTGGCGTCCCGCTGGGGTGGCGGGCTGCTCGACCAGCTGGCGTCCTCGCCGGCCGGGGCGTACCTGAAGGTGGGAGGCGTGCGATGAGCGTCGACGTGCTCGGCTACGACGAGGCCCTGGCGGCGTACGACCCGGTGCTGGGCCTCGAGGTCCACGTCGAGCTCAACACCGCGTCCAAGATGTTCTGCGGCTGCGCCACCGAGTTCGGCGCGGAGCCCAACACCCAGGTCTGCCCGACCTGTCTGGGGCTGCCGGGCTCGATGCCGGTCGTCAACGGCAAGGCCGTCGAGTCGGCGATTCGGATCGGCCTGGCGCTCAACTGCGAGATCGCCGAGTGGTGCCGCTTCGCCCGCAAGAACTACTTCTACCCGGACATGCCCAAGAACTTCCAGACCAGCCAATATGACGAGCCCATCTCGTTCAACGGCTGGACCGAGGTGGAGGTCGACGGCGAGA
>JAXGTK010000052.1:0-14420 GCA_040774965.1 Propionicimonas sp.
GGACGCTCGCGCAGGCCGCGATCAGCGTCCAGACCGGCAACTGCGACGCGGCGTAGGACGCGTCCTCGCCGAGCGCGGCCAGGAACGTCGCCGGCGGCGCGTCCTGGCGCTCGACGAACACGTCCAGCCCGGCCAGCACCGCGAACAGCAGCCAACTGCTCACGACGAAGGCGGCGACCGTCATCAGGTCGATCAGCCCGTGGCCGGCGGAGATCCGTCCGCGCAGCAGCAACGGGGCGATCCGGCTGACCCGGCGCATCAGGCGACCCACCGGGCGGCGATGTCGTTGATCACGCGGCCGTCCACGATCTCGACGTGCCGCTCGCACCACTCGGCTACGCCCGCGTCGTGGGTGACCACGACGAGGCTCGCGCCCGTGTCCCTGGTCGCAGCGGTCAGGACGCGCATCACCTCGGCGCCGGTGGCCTGGTCGAGGGCGCCGGTGGGTTCGTCGGCCAGCACCACGGCGGGGTTGCCGACCATGGCCCGCGCGATGGCGACCCGGTGCTCCTGCCCGCCGGACAACTGCCCCGGACGCCGCTTCTCCAGCCCGGACAGGCCCAGCCGGGAGAGCCAGTCGGCAGCCCGGCCGAGCGCCTCGGCCCGGGGGCGCCCGAGGAGCAGCAGCGGCAGCGCGACGTTCTCCAGCGCAGGCAGTTCGGGCAGCAGTTGGCCGTCCTGGAACACGAAGCCCATGTGCTGCAGGCGCAGCCGGCTGCGGGCCGCGTCCGAGGACAGCGAGACCGGCTCGTCGCCGAGGCTGACCTCGCCCGCGTCCGGACGCAGGATGCCGGCCAGGCAGTGCAGCAGCGTGGACTTTCCGGAACCGGACGGGCCCATCACCGAGACCGACTGTCCGGCCGGGATGTCGATGCTGACGCCGTCGAGCGCGTGGACGTCGCCGAAGGCCTTCGAGATGTTGCGGGCGCTCAGCAGGCGCCCAGGGGTGCTGTTCATGCGTCCAGCGAACCGCGCCCGCGACGCCGGTTCACGGGTGCTGTGGGGCGTCCGCGGGGTAGTGCCAGCACTACCGGAGCCTCGCCCGGCCGCGCTCCCGCGTCGGGCACCACACCCCTAGGCTGACCGGGTGACCACGCAGAGCCCGCTCGCCGACGCCGACTTCCGGGGTCGGCTCGCGGCACCGCACAACCCGCTGCGGATGCTGGTCAGCCCGATCGGCTGGCGGGCCGTGGCCTACTGCTTCACCTCGATCGTGGGCGGGGTGCTCGCGCTGCTCGCCGCGCTCCTCGGGGTGCTCGTGCTGCCGCTGGTGACCTGGGCGACCGCCAACGTCGAGCGGGGCAGGCTCGTCGTCCTGGGCCTGCCGCGACTCACCCCGCTGCCGCGCAGCCGCGTCCGGCACCCGTGGGACGCCCGCGGGTTCAGCGACGGCAACCTCGCCGTGTGGGGCATCACCGTCCTGTTCGGGCTGCTGGACGCCATCCCGGGCTCGATCCTGGCCCTGCTGGTGCTGGCCCTGGCCACGACGGTGGTCCGGATGGTGATGAACCTCGAGTGGGGCACCGACCTGGTCCTGGCCGGCGGCGGGCTGGCGGTCGTCCTCGTCATCGGGCTGTACGTGGCGTGGGCGCTCGCCGCCGCGCAGGCGATCATCGTCGACATCCAGCTGCGGCCGCACTCCGAACTCAGCCGCCAGGTCGACGAGCTGACCACCTCCCGCCGAAACCTCGTGGACGTGTTCGCCGCCGAGCGTCGCAGGATCGAGCACGACCTGCACGACGGCGCCCAGCAGCACCTCGTCCTGCTCAGCATGCAGCTGGGCGAGGCCGAGTACGCGCTCGGCCGGGGCGACCTGGACGCCGCGCGGGGCGCCCTCCAGTCGGCCCAGGCCTCGGTGGAGGCCGCGACCACGGCGCTGCGCGAGACGATCCGCGGAATCCACCCGCAGCTGCTCACCGACCGCGGGCTGGTCGCGGCCGTCCGCGAGCTGGCGGGACGCCAGCCGCTCGGCGTGCGCGTCGAGGTGACCGGTGACCGGACGCCCGGCGAACAGACCTCTCTCGCGGCGTACTACCTGGTCAGCGAGGCGTTCACGAACCTGGCCCGGCATGCGCAGGCGTCCGCGGCCACGGTCCGCCTGGAACTGGCCGACCCGCTGCTGGTCGAGGTGTACGACGACGGCGTGGGTGGAGCGAGCGTCCGTCCCGGACACGGACTGAGCGGCCTGGTCGAGTGGACGCGCGCCCTCGGTGGCGACTTCTGGTTGTCCAGCCCGCCGGGCGGTCCGACGCTGCTGCGGGCGAGCCTCCCGAACCGCTGACCGGCCGGCCCAGCGAACCCCGGGCCGCGAACCCGACCGGGGACGGCGGGCCGAACCTGCCGAAACCACTCACGACGGACGTTAACCTGAACCGGAAGGGGGCGGGATGCGACTGCTGGTGGCCGACGACGCGGCCCTGATCCGGGCCGGGCTGGTGGGGCTGCTCGAACGGGCCGGGCACCAGGTGGTCGGCGAGGCCGCGGACGCACCCGAGCTGGTTGCCCAGTGCCGCCGGCTGGCCGCCACCGACGGATTGCCCGACCTGGTCATCGCGGACGTGCGGATGCCGCCGTCGATGACCGACGACGGGCTGCGCGCCGCCGTCCAGCTCCGCGAGACCTTCCCGGAACTGCCTGTGCTGATGCTCAGCCAGTACGTCGCACCGGCCTACGCCGCCACGCTGCTGGAGGCCCGTGCGTCCGCCGGGCTGGGCTATCTGCTCAAGGAACGCGTGGGCCGGGTGGCCGACTTCCTCGGCTCGGTCGAACTGGTCGCCGCCGGCGGCGTGGTGGTCGACCCTGAGGTCGTCGGCCAACTGCTCAACGCGCGCCGCGGGGATCCGGTGCTGGGTCGGCTCACCCCGCGCGAGTTCGAGGTGCTCTCGCTGATGGCCAACGGCGCGTCCAACACCGAGATCGCCGAACAACTCGTGGTCACCCAGGCCGCGGTCGCCAAGCACGTCGCCAACATCTTCGCCAAGCTCGACCTCGGCAGGGGCGAGGACAACCGCCGGGTCCGGGCCGTTCTGGCCTACCTCAACCGCTGAACACCCACCGAGACCGGGGGGAGCGTCCCGGAGCTTCGGGGACGGTTCCTATCCAGTTCGCGGGGACGGTTCCTTTCCGGTTCACTTTCTGCCGATTACGGGCGGAATGAACTGGAATGGAACCGTCCCCGCGAACCGGAAGGGGGACAGACCATGCGAACCGGAATGGAACCGTCCCCGATCTCCCGGGAGTCGTTCAATGCGCGACGACCGCGTCCCGGGCGGTCGTGAACGCCCGGACGCAGGCACGAACGTCGTCCTCGCTGTGCGCCGCGGACAGCTGGACGCGAATCCGTGCCTTCCCCTTCGGCACCACCGGGTAGCTGAACGCGATCACGTAGACACCCTCCTCGAGCATCCTGTCGGCGACCTGCGTCGCGGTGCGCGCGCCGTCCTCCCCGGGGAACATCACCGGCACGATCGGGTGGGTGCCCGGCAGCAGGTCGAAACCGGCCGCTGCCATCAGTTTCCGGAAGAGCGCGGCGTTGGCGGCCAGCCGCTCGCGCGCCTCGCCGGAGCCGCTGACCAGTTCGAGGGCGGCCAGCGATCCGGCCACCACCGAGGGCGCGACCGAGTTGGAGAAGAGGTAGGGACGGGCGCGCTGGCGCAGCAGCTCGACCACCTCGGACGGCCCGCTCACGTAGCCGCCGGACGCGCCGCCGAGCGCCTTGCCGAGCGTGCCGGTGATGATGTCCACGTCGCCCTCGACGCCGGACAGCTCCGGCGTGCCGCGGCCGTGCTCTCCGACGAAGCCGACCGCGTGCGAGTCGTCCACCAGCACCAGGGCCCGGTACTCGTCGGCGAGCTCGCAGATACCCTCCAGGGGCGCGTACGAGCCGTCCATGCTGAAAACGCCGTCGGTGACGATCACGACACGCCTCGCGCGGCCCGCGCACTCCTTGAGCCGGTCCTCCAACTCGGCCAGGTCGCGGTTGCGGTAGCGCAGCCGACGCGCCTTGCTCAACCGGATGCCGTCGATCAGGGACGCGTGGTTGAGCTCGTCGGAGATGATCACGTCCTCCTCGCCGAACAGCACCTCGAACACCCCGCCGTTGGCGTCGAAACAACTCGAGAACAGGATGGTGTCCTCGGTGCCGAGGAACTCGCTGAGGCGTCGTTCCAGCCGCGTGTGCAGGGTCTGGGTGCCGCAGATGAACCGGACGGACGCCATCCCGAAGCCCCAGTCGTCGAGCGCGTTCTTCGCTGCCCCGATCACGGCGGGGTGGTCGGCGAGGCCGAGGTAGTTGTTCGCGCAGAAGTTCAGCACCTCGCCAGCCGCGGTCTCGACGTGCGCCGACTGCGGCGTGGTCAGCTGACGCTCGGTCTTGTACAGCCCGGCGTCCCGGATCTGCGTGAGAGTCGCGGCGAGTTCGGCGCGGACAGCTGCGTCCATGGTTCCTCCTGGTCGGTCCTGCCGCCCACGCTACGCCCGGGGCCCGCGCCGCTGCGGACCGGTCAGGCCGACGCCGGCCTGCGTCCCCCGACGAACAGGGACGGTTCCTTTCCGGTTCGCGAGAACCGTCCCCATTCCGGTTCACGGGAACCGTCCCATTCCGGTTCACAGGAACCGTCCCCTTTCCGGTTCACGGGGAGGAACCGTCCCCTTTCCGGTTCACGGGGACGGTTCCTTTCCGGTTCACGCTGGTCCCGCTCTCACTCCCAGTTCAGGATGACCTTGCCACACTCGCCACTCCGGGCGGCGGCGAAGGCGTCCGGCCACTGCTCGGCAGGGAAGCGGTGGGTGATCACCGAGCGGACCGCATCGGCGAGGGCGGGCGAGGTGGCCAGCATCGAGCTCATCAGGTCCCAGGTCTCGAACATCTCGCGCCCGTAAATGCCCTTGATGGTGATCATGTGGGTGATCACCTTGCCCCAGTCGATCGGGTAGGGGTCCTTGGGCAGGCCGAGCATGGCCACCTTGGCGCCGTGGTTCAGGTTGGCGAGCATCTCGGCGACGGCGGACGGCGCACCGGACATCTCCAGACCGATGTCGAAGCCCTCCAGCATCGCGAGTTGCTGCTGGGCGTCCGCGATGCGGGTGTGCGCGACGTTCACGCACAGGTCGGCACCGGCGGCCTTCGCGAGGTCGAGCCGGTAGTCGCTGACGTCTGTGACGACGACGTGCTTGGCGCCGGCATGCCGGACGATGGCAGCGGCCATCACCCCGATCGGGCCGGCACCGGTGACCAGCACGTCCTCGCCGACGACCGGCCACTGCAGGGCGGTGTGGGTGGCGTTGCCGAGCGGGTCGAAGATGGCGCCCAGCTCGGCGTCAATGGCGTCCGGCTGGAGCCAGACGTTGGACGCGGGCAGCACCACGTAGTCGGCGAACGCTCCGTTCGTGTTCACGCCGAGCCCGACAGTATGGATGCACTGGTGGCGGCGGCCGGCGCGACAGTTGCGGCACCGCCCGCACACGATGTGGCCCTCGCCGGACGCCCGGTCGCCGGGGGTGATCCCGGTGACCTCGTCGCCGACCTCGACCACCTCGCCGTAGAACTCGTGCCCGATCGTGAGGGGCGCGACCACCGTGGAGGCGGCCCAGTCGTCCCAGGACTCCAGGTGAAGGTCCGTCCCGCACAGCCCGGCCCGCAGCACCCGGATCTTCACCTCGTCCGGTCCACACTCCGGTTCAGGAACCTCGACCAACTCCAGCCCCGGTCCGGGGGCCGTCTTCACCAACGCGCGCATGCGCACCTCGCTTTCGGCGCCACGCTAGCCACCGGCCGTCCCGAACGGAAATGGACCCCGTTCCGTCCCGGCCCGCCGCCCCGGTTCCAGCTTTCGGGGACGGTTCCCATCCGGTTCGCGGGGACGGTTCCCATCCGGTTCGCGGGGACGGTTCCCATCCGGTTCAGCCTCGTTCACCCGTCCACAGCCCCCAACGACCCCCAGAAGTTGTCCACAGATTGCCGTGACGGCACCGCCACGGCCGCCAAACGTTCCTAAGCTCGCCGCACACCAATCGTCCAGAGGAGGAACCGGGATGCCCCGACGCGCCAGACAACACTCCGAGTCAGGGATCTACCACGTGATGCTGCGAGGGGTGAATCGCGATGCCATCTTCCTCGAGGAGGAGGACGGCGCGAGGTTCCTCCACGCGCTGGCCCAGACCAGGGAACTCTCCGGCTGCCGGGTGCTCGCGTACTGCCTGATGCCCAACCACGTGCACCTCGTGCTGCGCACCGCTGGGGAGCCGATCGGCACGGTGATGAAGCGGCTCGGCGTCCGCTACGCCGGCTGGTTCAACCGCAAGTACGGACGGGTCGGGCACGTCTTCCAGGACCGGTTCCGGAGCGAGCCGGTGGAGGACGACGCGTACCTCGTCTCCCTGATCAGGTACGTCTGGGCCAACCCTGTCGAGGCGGGCCTCGCGCCGAGCGCCGAGGAGTACCGCTGGAGCAGCCGTCGACTGCTCGGCCAGTCATCGCTGGTGGACGAAGCCGAGCTCAGGCGGCTCATGCCCCCGGGGGCGATCGAGCAGGTCGCGTCCGTCCGGTTGGTGTCGTCGCTGGACGAGGCGCCCCCTGGATCAGGCCGTCCGCCTGGTCACAGTGAGGACGAGGTCGCGCAGCTGCTCGAGCACGCCTGCGGTGTCCGGTCGCCCGAGGACTTCGGCTACCTCAGTCGGCACGTCCAGCGGCGGGCCATTCGCGAACTGCGGACGCGGTCGGTCTCGTACGCCCAGATCGCCAGGGCCACCGGGATGAGTGTCTCCGGCGTCCGCAGGGTGCACATCGCGGGCCAATGGACGGCAGCCGCGGTGGCCTGACCTCCATCGCCGCAGGCTGAACCGAAACGGAACCGTCCCCGCGAACCGGAAGGGAACCGTCCCCGCGAACCGGAACGGAACTGTCCCCGTCAAGGGGGCGTCAAGGTCGGGGGCGGGGGCATTAGGGACGCGTCAAGGAAGTGGAACGGGGCGGACCGGGCGCGTTGGCTGGAATCGTGACCACGTTCCGCCTGCCCAAGCGGCTGCTCGTCGGCAACCCGATGCGCTCCACCCAGCTGCACGAGACCCTGCTGCCGAAGCGCCTCGCCCTTCCGGTGTACTGCTCCGACCCGATCTCCTCCAACGCCTACGCGACACAGGAGATCATCCTCGTGCTCGCCCTCGGCGGCGGGGCCATGGTGCTGTTCACCCCGTGGGTCGCGCTGGCCGTGGTGTCGCTCCTCGCCCTGGTCACCCTGAGCTACCGGCAGACCTGCCACGCCTACCCCGACGGCGGCGGCGCGTACGCCGTGAGCCGCGCGAACCTCGGACGCAACGCCTCGCTCATCGCCGCCTCAGCCCTGCTGGTCGACTACGTGCTCACGGTGGCCGTCTCGGTGGCGTCCGGCGTGGAGAACTTCGTCTCCGCGTTCCCGGGGCTGCGTCCCCACACCGTCGAACTGGGCCTGTTGTTCATCGTCGTGCTCACGGTGATGAACCTGCGCGGCGTCCGCGAGTCGGGGACGCTGTTCGCCATTCCCACCTACGGTTTCATCCTGAGCGTCTTCGCGATGCTGGGCGTGGGCTTCTGGAACATGCTGAACGGCCACGCCCCGGTCGCCGAGTCGGCGCACCTCGGCTTCGCCCAGGCCAACCCCGCCGGCGCGGCACTCATCATCCTGCTGCTGCGCGCGTTCGCGTCCGGCTGCACCTCGCTGACCGGCGTCGAAGCGGTCAGCAACGGCGTGCCGACCTTCCGCAAGCCGAAGGCCCACAACGCCGCGCTCACCCTGCTCACGATGGCCGGGCTGAGCATCACGATGATGCTCGGTATCTCGGTCCTGAGCACGATCGCCGGCGTCCACGTCGCCGACGGCCTCGACGACCTCACCAACGTCCCCCCGGGCTACCAGCAGCGGACGGTGCTGGCGCAACTCTCCTCCGCGGTGTTCGGCAACAACTCGGCCGGCTTCTTCGCCGTCCAGGGCTTCACCACCCTGATCCTCGTCCTCGCCGCGAACACCGCGTTCAATGGCTTCCCGATCCTCGCGTCCATCCTCGCCGAGGACCGGTTCCTGCCCAAGCAACTCGGACGCCGCGGCGACCGCCTCGTGTTCAGCAACGGCATCCTCATCCTGGCCTCGGTCGCAGCCCTGCTGATCGTCGCGTTCAACGGGTCGGTGACCCGCCTGATCCAGCTCTACATCCTGGGCGTGTTCGTCTCGTTCGCGCTCAGCCAGACCGGCATGGTCGTCTACTGGCGCCGCCACGCGGCCGAGCGGGGCTGGTCGCCGAAGCTCGTCGGATCGATGCTCGTGAACGGCGTCGGGGCACTCGCCACAGCGGTGGTCCTCGTGATCGTGCTGATCACCAAATTCACCCACGGTGCCTACCTCGTCGTGATCGCCATGCCCGTGCTGTTCTTCGTGATGACCCGGATCCACCGGCACTACCAGCGGGTCTCGCAGCAGCTCACCCCGAGGGTGGCCGGGATCACTCTGCCCAGCCGGATCCACGCGATCGTGCTGATCAGCCAGCTGAACGAGCCGTCGCTGAAGGCGCTCGCGTTCGCCCGGGCGCTGCGTCCCGCCACGATCACCGCGCTGCGGGTCGACACCGATCCGGGACGGACGCGCAAGCTCACCGAGGAGTGGGCCGTCCGCGCGATCTCGGTGCCCCTGACGATCGTCCAGTCCCCCTACCGCGACCTCACCGAGCCGGTGCTCGACTACCTGGCGAAGATCCCCGTCGGGCCGCGCGACGTCGTCGAGGTGTTCATCCCCGAGTACGTCGTCGGGCACTGGTGGGAGCAGGTGCTGCACAACCAGAGCGCCCTGCGGCTGAAGTCCCGGCTGCTCTACATGCCGGGCGTGATGGTGACCAGCGTGCCCTACCAGCTGACGTCGGCCCAGCCCTACGCCCTCGGGCGTCCGGGTACCGGGGCGGAGGTCGCCGTGCCGCCGGGACGCGAGGACGCCGTGCCGCCGGAACGCGGGGACGCCGACCCGAAGCAGGCTGACGCGGGCGAGTCCCGACCCGCGGAGGCCGCGGCGCCGGCACCAGCGCCGGAACCGTCGTCGCGTGACCGGAGACGCCAACGGGAGCGGAGTCTGGCAAGCTCAGGCAGGTGAGCCAGCAGACCAGCGGCACGACGCCGGCGAGCGGGCTGGCGACCCGGCTCTCCCGGCGCCGCCAGCTCTACGGCTTCGGCGTCGCCTGCGTCGTCCCCGTCCTGCTCACGGTGGTGCTCGCGCCGGTGCGGGGGAGCCTCGGCCTCGACACCGTGCTGCTGCTGTTCGTGCTGGTCTCGGTGGCCGCGTCCGTGCTCGGCGGCGTGCTGCCCGCCCTGGCCGCGTCCGCGGTGAGCTTCGGCCTGGCCAACTTCTTCTTCACCCGGCCCTACGGCAGCCTGGTGGTCGCCAGTGACGCCGAACTGATCGACCTGGTCATCTTCGGCGCCGTGGCCGCGTTGGTCGGCGTGGTCACGGAAGTGGGCGCCCGGGCCCGCGCGCGTACGGAGCGCGCCCGGCTGGAGGCGGAGTGGCTGGCCGAACTCGGCAGTCGCGACCACGGTCCGGACTCCGTCGAACTCGCCCTGTCCGAGGCCCGCGCGATCTACGGCATGCACGAGGCCCGCCTGCTCGAGCACGGGCGGGTGCTGGTCACGACGGGTGAGCGCGAACCGGACGACGTCGCCTTCGTGGTGCCCGCGGGGGAGCACCTCGAACTGGAGCTGAACGGCCCCGAGCGCCTCGGCGAGGACCGCGGCCTGCTGGGTTCGCTGGCCCTCACGGCGGGACGCCTGTGGCGCACCCAGCAGCTGGCCGAGCAGGCCCGGCGGGCCGAGGAACTCTCCCGCATCGACGAGTTGCGTTCGAGCCTGCTGGCGGCCGTCGGCCACGACCTGCGCAACCCGCTGGCCACCATCACCGCGGCGGCCTCGACGCTGCGACAGACCGACATCGAGCTCGATCCCGGCGATCGGGCCGAGCTGCTCGCGTCCATCGAGGAGCAGGCCGGGCGCCTGAACGCCATCATCGGGAACCTGCTGGACGCCAGCCGGCTGCGCGCCGGTGCGCTGTCGGTGCACGCCCGTCCGACCGCGCTGCTGGAGGTGCTCACCGGCGTCCTGCGGCTGGGTGAGGGACGCGTCGAGCTGGCGATCCCCGAGGACCTGCCGCTGATCCGGGCGGACGCCGGGTTGCTGGAGCGCGTGCTGGCGAACCTGGTGGCGAACGCCGACCGGCACCTGCCGCCCGGGGAGAAGGTGCACGTGGAGGCACAGCGGCTCGGCGGCAGGGTCGCCGTCCGCGTCGTCGACCACGGGCCCGGGGTGGCGCCGGAGAGGTTCAATGAGATCTTCGCGCCGTTCCAGCACTTCGGGGATCGCGCCACCACGGGTGTCGGGCTCGGACTGGCGATCGCCCGTGGGTTCACCGAGGCGATGGGCGGTACCCTCACTCCGTCCGCCACGCCGGGCGGCGGACTGACCATGACCGTGAGCCTGGAGGTGGCCGATGCCGCGGCTGCTGATCGTTGAGGACGAGCCGGCGTTGCGCCGGGCGCTCACCATCAACCTGAAGGCCCGTAGCTACGAGGTGGAGGGCGTCGGCACCGGTGCCGCGGCGCTGCGGGCGTCCGCGGCGAACCCGCCCGACCTGATGATCGTCGACCTCGGCCTGCCCGATCTGGACGGCGTGGACGTGATCGCGGGCGTGCGCGGCTGGTCCCGGGTGCCGATCATCGTGCTGTCGGCCCGCGACAGCCAGGCCCAGAAGGTGCGCGCGCTCGATGTGGGCGCGGACGACTACGTCACCAAGCCGTTCGGCATGGACGAGTTGCTCGCCCGCGTCCGGGCCGCGCTGCGCCGGGCCGAGGCGTCCGACCTTCCGGTCGAGCCGGTGGTGATCACCCCGTCCTTCACCCTCGACCTGGCCGCGAAGCGGGCCGTCCACAAGGGCGCGGAGGTGCGGCTGACCCCGACCGAGTGGCACCTGGTCGAGGCGCTCGTGCGGCACCCGGGCACGCTGGTGTCGGGTGCCCAGTTGCTCGCCGAGGTATGGGGACCCGGGTACGAGAAGGAGACCAACTACCTGCGGGTCTACTTCGCCCAGTTGCGCCGCAAGCTCGAGAACCACCCGGGCAGCCCGCGGCACTTCATCACCGAGCCGGGCGTCGGCTACCGGTTCGAGCCCTGAGCGGCGTGAACCGGAATGGGGACGGTTCCCGTGAACCGGAAAGGAACCGTCCCCGGGTGAACCGGAACGGGGACGGTTCCCGCGAACCGGAAAGGAACCGTCCCCCCGAACCGGAAAGGAACCGTCCCCGGGTGGACCGGACGCAGAACCGGCCGGGACGAGGCGTCCCGGCCGGTTCCTGACGGTGTGAGTGCTCAGCCCCAGCTGTAGTTGCCTGCGTTGGGGTCGGCGGAGTTGTCGATGACGACGGTCTTCATCATCTTGTCCGCGAGCGTCTGGCGCTTGGCATCCCACAGCGGGAACAGCCAGCCGATGTAGCAGATGAGCGAGTCGACGATGTGCGCGATCTGGCGGATGATGCCGTTCGCGACGCCGATCGGCTGGCCCGTCTCCGCGCTGATCAACTTCGTCTTGGCGAGGCTGCGGCCGAAGGTGACGCCGGTGGTGCCGCTCTTGTAGCCGAGGTAGCACATCCACGCGATACCCAGGATCGCCTGCAGCCCCTGGCCGAGGCCCCAGGACACGTTGTTCATCACCAGGCTGGCGACGATGCCGATCACGATGCCGGGGGCGAGGTAGTCGACCAGGCCGCCGAGCGCGCGCTTCGGCCAGTCGGCCAGGGCGCCGCCGGCGGGTAGCCGCCGTACGCGGCGTTCGGGTCGGTGTAGCCGGGAGCCGGCGGCGGGGGGTACGCACCCGGGGCGGGCGGCTCGGCGAAACCACCGCTGGGCGGCGGCGGGTAGCTCCCCGCGGCGGGAGCCGAGTAGCCACCCGCCGGTGCGGCCGGGGGCTCGTAGCCACCCGTGGACGGCGGGGTGTACGCCGGCGGCTCGGCGGCGGCGGGCGGGGTGTACGCCGGCGGCTCAGCGGCAGGCGGGGTGTATGCCGGCGGCTCAGCGGCGGCCGGCGGGGTGTATGCCGGCGGCTCGGGCGCGGGCGGCGGCGTATAGGCGGGCGGCGCGGCAGGCGCCGGGTCAGAAGTAGCAGGGGGTTCGTAGCCAGGAACGGCGTCGCTCGGGTCCGGCGTGGTCGGATTCTGGTCGGACATGCTCTCTCCCTAGATGGATGATGCGACTGATCCTAGGGCCGAGGAGTGCCCTGAGGATATGGCGTCATAATGACGGCGTGCCGAAAACAGCGCATTCCGCCGCCCTGGCCGCCCGGGACCGGGTGCGGTCGGCAGCGATCTTCGGCGCCATAGGGCTGTCGGTGAGTGGCATTTATGCGTTCAGTGGATACGGAATTCCCTGCCCCTGGCGCTCGCTCACGCACACGCTCTGCCCCTTCTGTGGGGCCACCACCATGGGGGCGGCACTGCTCCACGGTGACCTGGGGGCGGCGTGGCGGGCGAACCAGTTCGTTCTCGTCCTGCTGGTCGGTGCGGCGTTCGCCGGCGTCTGGTGGATCGTCGAACTGCTCGGCGGGCCCCGGCTCCGGCTGCCTGGACGCCTGGCCGACCAACAGCTCTGGTACGTGGTGCTCGGTGGGGCCGCCGTGGTCTTCGCCGTGGTGCGCAACCTGGTTCCACTGGGCTAGGCACAAAAGTGGGCGCCCGGACCGTAGTCCGAGCGCCCACCCGCGAACCGGCTCAATTGGGGAGCCGAGCTCAGTTCGCTCCTCGGCTCCTGCCGGCCGGTGACGGGCCGCCACCCATCACCGCCTGCGCGGGGCCGAGAGCCCCCAGGTGCGTCTGGAGTCCATTATCGGGGACAGTCAAGGCAACCTCGCAGCAGTGAACCCGCGCGCGGGCAGCACAGCGCATCAGTGCTTGCATCGTCCTTCTTCCCCTCGGACGCGGCGTCGTCGCGCGTCCCACCCCTCCAGGCGCCTAGAAACATTTCAGACGCCCCACGGCCGGGCCAGCCAGCAGCTAACCTGTGTCAAGATCCACACCGGTTCGATTGACCTCGATCAATCGGATGCAGTGCACGATGAATTACTGGTCTGAACCGCGTAGCTGCCCCGGCCGGACGGAGGAGGACACGATGATCGCCGACGGAGCCGCCACGGGTCATGCGATGCGAAGCCTCCGGCTGCTGCTCGAGGCCTACGCGGGCTGCGAGTTGCCGCAGTGGGACCTGTTCGCCAGCAACGTCCGGGTGCTGCGCGTCGAACCGGGGACGGTGCTGTTCAGCGTCGGCGAGCACCACCCGTACATCTACTTCGTGCAGAGGGGCCTGTTCAAGGCGCAGATGCGCAGCGAGGGCGACCGCCTGACCACCGTCTTCTTCCCCGAGGAGGGGGACGTGCTCGCGTCGATGTCGTCACTGGGCGTCGACGGCGTGCGGCGGGTGGCGTCCCGCGGCCTGCACCCGCGCTCGGAGACGCTGCGCGCGGCCATCGAGGCCGAGACCGTGCACACCGTCACGGCGATCGAGCCGAGCCTGCTTCTGCGCGTGAACTACCGCGTGATCGACCACCTCTCCACGCAGCACCTGCAGTGGGCACGGCTGATCACGACCCTCGCCCTGATACACGCCACCACGCTCCAGGCGGACGCCGGCTGGCTGCGCGCCACGCCCGAACAGCGGTACCGCTCGTTGCTGCGTGAGCACCCCGGCCTCGTCCAGCGGGTCACCCAGCGCGACCTCGCGAGCTTCCTCAACATCACCGACGTCGCGCTGAGCCGGATCGCCAAGCGGGTCAGGGGCGACGCCCTGCACGCCGTCGAACACGACGGCATACAGGTGGCGGACCACGTCCTGACCTGAGCCGCGCGGCCGCTGCTTTCAGCGATCCGCCAGCAGGGCCACAGCCCTTTCACATCGCTCGGGCCGAGGGTGGGGTCATGGACCAACCCAACGATGACAAGGACCGGAGCAGCACAGCACTCCGAGTCGCCGGCGTCGGGCTCGGGATCCTGGGCGCGACGCTCGGGGTGGGGGGATGGTTCACACTCGCCCCGTCCGCGGCAACCACGGAGTCGGTCGTGGTGTCCACCCGCACGGGCGCGACGTCGAGCTACATCGAAACCACGACCATCAACGCGGGCCGGGGGCGGGCACACACCCGCACCGGGGGTGCCGCCTGATGGTGGACAGCGCCCGTTGGGACGCGCTGGGCACCTGGTGCGAGGTCCTGACCACCCGCGAGGAGGACCTTCCCGAGGTCGTCGACCTGGCCCGCGCCCGCGTCCGGGAGCTGGAAGCGGCCTGCTCGGGCGACGGCTCGGAGTTCGCCGGGCTGGCGACGGAGCGTCCCCAGCGGATCAGCCCGGTGCTGGGGCTCGCCCTCGCCGCCGCA
>JAXGTK010000053.1:0-14362 GCA_040774965.1 Propionicimonas sp.
GTTCGGGCTCGTCGACCTCGATGATTTCCTTGTCCCCGACCGAGGTCATGGTTGCTCCTGCTTCTGCACGAACCCGTGCTCCGACGCGTAGAGCACGTCGCGGTGGGCGACGTGGAATCCCGCGCTTTCGTACATTCTTACCGCTACCGGCTCGGCGATGTCGACGTAGAGGACCACATGGCCGGCACCGCCTGCCCGAAGGTGGGCCAGGCCGGCCTGCAGCAGCACCTTCCCGTAGCCGTGGCCCTGTGCGCGCGGGGCCACGCCGAGCACGTAGACCTCCCCGACGCCGTCGACCAGCTTGGTCCAGTGGAAGCCCGCCAGGCCGTCGGCGTCGAAGCCGAGCAGCAGGCCGCCCGGGTCGAACCACGGCTCGGCTGTCCGGGCGGCGAGCCCGGCGGCGTCCAGGGCGCCCTGCTCGGGGTGGTGGGCGAACGCCGCGGCGTTGAGCGCCAGGAACGGTGCCGCATCGGACGGGTCGTACCCGCGGACGGTGAAGCCGGCGGGGAGCCGGGGATGCCCGACCCCGGCGAGGTCGCGCTCCATCACCAGCAGCCCCCGCGACGGCGTCCAGCCCAGCGCGGCGGCGAACCCCTGCGCGGCCGGAAGGTCACCGAACGCCCAGACGCCCCAACTGGTCCCCCCGGTCCCCGGGGAGCCCGCGAGGGCCGGTGGGCCCTCCTCCCCGGTCCCTGACGGGCTCGTGGGGGACGGGCGGGCATCACGAAGGGCCGCGTCCAGCCCTGCGACCAGCCCGCGCCCGACGCCCAGCCGCCGGTGCGCCGGGTCGACCACCAGTTGCGCGGTGCGGTAGCCGGGTTGCCACTGCAGGTAGCCGACCAGCGCGTCACCGCGGTGGGCGAGCAGGTGCCGGGCGGTGTCGTCCCGGAGCGCGAAGTGGGCCTCCTCGTTCAGCGGCCCGGTGCCGTCGGACGCCGCCGCCCGCCCGGCCAGCGCCCGCACGTCGTCCGCCTGTTCGGGGGAGAGCCGGGAGGTCCACACGCGGTCAGGCTACGCGAGGAGTCCTGACCACGAGGATGATCCCGGCCCCGCCCGTGCCGCAAACGTGCGGCGTGGGCGAGGATGGGGTATGGCCCCTGCTCCGCGCTACACCGCAGAGCCGTCCGACCCGAGCGGGTACACCGCGACGAACGACCGGCTCTACAGCCGGTTCGCGGGCACCTACGACCTCGTGGTGAAACTCGTCCCGGTCTGGCGACGCTGGCTGGCCAGGGCGCTGCCGGAGATCCGCGGCCCGCGGGTGCTGGAGGTCTCCTTCGGCACCGGCTGGCTGCTCACCCGCTACGCCGGCCACCACCGCGCCGACGGGATCGACCTGAATCCGGACCTGCTCGCCGTCGCCCGCCGGAACCTCGCGCGCGCCGGGCTGCACGCCGACCTGCGGCTGGGCCGGGTCGAGGCGCTGCCGTATCCGGACGCCAGCTTCGACACCGTGGTGAACACGATGGCTTTCACCGGCTACCCGGACGGCGCCGCTGCCGCCGCGGAACTGGCCCGCGTGCTGAAGCCGGGTGGCCGGCTGGTGCTGATCGACATCAACTACCCCTCCGACGGCAACCGGCTGGGTGCCGCGCTCGTCCGCCACTTCTGGATCCCGTTCGGCGACCTGGTCCGCGACGTCGCGGGCCTCCTCACCGTCGCGGGCCTGGACGTCGGGGACAGCGAGATCGGCGGCTGGGGGAGCGTCCACCTCTACCTGGCGACGAAACCGGTCGGGTCCGGGCCCTCGTGACGACACTCCGCCGGGCGAGGACCGGCGGCGGTCAGCGGCGGCCGGTCTCCGGGGAGAAGCGGTAGCCGACGTTGCGCACGGTGCCGATCAGGGACTCGTGCTCGGGGCCGAGCTTGGCCCGCAGGCGCCGGACGTGCACGTCCACGGTGCGCGTGCCGCCGTAGTAGTCGTAGCCCCACACATCGGCGAGGAGGTGCTCGCGGCTGAACACCCGTCCGGGGTGCTGCACGAGGTACTTCAGCAGCTCGAACTCGGTGTAGGTGAGGTCGAGCGCGTCGCCGTCCAGCATCACCGAGTACGCCTGGTCGTCGATCACGATGCCGCCTGCGGAGATCAGGCCGTCGTTGGACGCCGCCGTGACCAGGAGCCGGATCCGCGCCTCGAACTCCGCCGGGCCGGCGGTGTCGAGCACGATGTCGGACAGGCCCCAGTCGGATGCCACCGCGGCGAACCCGCTCTCGGTGAGCACCAGGAGGAGGGGCACGGTGGAGCCCGACGACTGGAACAGCCGGGCCATCATCCGCGCGCCGGCGAGGTCGCTGCGCCCGTCCAGCACGACGAGGTCGCTGCGGGCGGACTCGGTCAGGGCCTGGGTGTCGGCGGCCACGCCCTGGATCTCGTGCGAGAGCAGGGCGAGCACCGGCAGCGAACGTTCCGCGGGGGTGCCGCCGGCGACCTCGTTGCTGACCAGCAGCAATTGCGCCATGCCCACCTCCTGAACAGTCGTCTCGGCTGATGACCAGCGACAACTCTAGTGATTCGTCGCGCCCGGTTGGAACTCGGGCCCGTTCTCGGCACTCAGGCGTCCATGTCGAGGATGAGGGTGACCGGACCGTCGTTGACCAGTGTCACCTCCATCCGGGCACCGAAGCGACCCGTCTCGACCTGCGCGCCTCGACGGCGCAGGGCCTCGACGTAGGCCTCGACGAGCGGTTCGCTCACCGGGCCGGGTGCGGCGGCGTGCCAGGAGGGACGCCGGCCCTTGCGGGTGTCGGCGTAGAGGGTGAACTGGCTGACGACCAGCAGCGGGGCCCCTTCGTCCGCACAACTCCGTTCCCCGTCGAGGATGCGCAGTTGCCAGGTCTTCTCGGCGAGCCGGTCCGCGACCGCCCCGGTGTCGCCGTGGGTGACCCCGACCAGCACGAGCAGCCCGGGTTCGTGGATCGCCCCGATCACCTCGCCGTCGACGGCCACGTCCGCCCGCCGCACCCTCTGCACCACCGCCCGCATGCGCTCATCCAAGCACGGGCGGCGCTCACTCCGGCTGGAACGAGCGGGCGCGGGACGCGAGCGCGTACGCCCAGCAGGTCACCGCGACGGTGGCGCCCGCCGCCGCGATCCCGCCGGTGAGCACGGCGAAGACCACTGCCCGTCCGCCGATGCCGGGTCCGCCGGACGCCGCCAGCCGGGCCACGGCGCCGAGCAGCCCCGCGGCGGTGGCCAGCCACGGCAGCAGCCGGGCCACGACGGGAGCGGGCCGGTCGGTCGGCACGACGGGCACGCGGCGGTACGCCACCCACGCGATCGCGAGCAGGCCGAGCGCGCTGCTCAGGTACTGGGCGTACTGGTAGCCGGGCAGCGGACCGAGCGGGCTCGGGTAGCTCGCGGCGAGGAAGGCCAGGTGGGTGGCGCCGAACCGTCCGGCGTGGGTGAACGCGTCCCAGCCCACGTGCGTCGCGGCGCCGATGACGAGCGCCAGCCCGACCGCCCACCACGGGGACGCCGCCCGGGCGGGCGTCCAGCGGGCACGGAGCAGGTTCGGTGAGAGGTCGTGCAGCGGCCGCTCGACCGAACGCCACAGGCCCCACGCGGCCGCGCCGAGCAGCAGGTCGACGGTCACGACGCCGAGCGTGGTGTGCGTCCAGGCTCCGGCGAAGGACAGCCCCGGCACGAAGTAGGGCAGGTCGGGGCTCATGCTGCCCGCGGCCAGGGCCGCGAACGGAAGGATCCGCAGCCGTCCGTGGCGCAACGGCAGCACCGCGGCGACATGGGCGGGTGTGAAGGGCACGTTCCCACGGTAGGCGGGCGGACAACCGGCGGCACGGCGGGGAATGGGCGGCCGGGCCGTCCGGTTATGCTCGACGGGTGCTGACCCTCTCGGTGACCGGCGCGGTGGTGTTCACCGCCTGCCTGGTGCTCGCCGTCCTCGCAGGGCTCGGCATCGTGGCGCTGCTGCGCGGCAGACGAGGGGAGTGAGATGGCGTTCGAGATCCCGTCCGACCTGAACCCGGCCCTGGTCGGCCTGGCCTGGTTGCGCGGGCGCTGGGAGGGCACGGGCTTCCGGCAGTGGCCCGGACTGGAGAAGCACAGCTACGCGCTGCAGGTCGACTTCGCCGACAACGGCGAGGACTACCTCCACTACTTGTGCCAGGCCTTCGAGACCGACTCCGACGGCACCCCCACGAAACCGCTGTTCATGGAGACCGGCTTCTGGCGGCCGCTGGCCGACGGCACGGTGGACGTGGTGATGTGCAGCCCGGACGGCTTCGCCGAGATCTGGTTCGGCAAGGTGCAGCCCGGCCGGCTCGACCTGATCACCGACGCGGTCGCGCGCACGAAGGACGCGAAGGTGGCCTACACGGCCGGCCGGCGGCTCTACGGCAACGTCGAGGGACGGCTGCTGTTCTCGTTCGACCGGGCCACCGAGGACGAGGAACTGCAGCCCTACCTCTGGGCCCAGCTGGAGCGCGCGTGACCGTCCGGCTCACCGAGGGCCCCGACGCCGGCGCCCCCTGGCACTACGGTGACCCGTTCCGCGAGCAGAGGGCGCTGCTCGCCGGAGAGGCGGGCGTCGACCTGTCCCACCGGCCCGTGTTCACGGTCTCCGGCGCCGACCGGCTGCGCTGGCTGAACGACATCACCAGCCAGGACTTCGGCTCGCTCGCGCCCGGCCGGCCCGTGCTCGCCTACATCCTGGACGCGCAGGGGCGGATCACCCACTCCTTCGGCGCCGCCGACGACGGCACGACCCTGTGGTGCCACACCGAGCCGGGGCACCTCGAGCCGCTGCTGGACTGGCTGCGCCGGATGGTCTTCGTGGCCCGGGTGGAGATCGCCGAGCCGGCGGACCACGTCGTGGTGCAGCCGCCGGGCGCGGTACCCACCGTGGTCCCGCGGGACGACGTCGACGCCGTCCTCGGCGGGCGGCGCGCCGGCCTCTGGGCCCTGGAGGCGCTGCGGATCGCGTCCGGGTCCCCCCGGGCCTTCCTCGACACCGACGAGCGCACGATCCCCAACGAACTGTCGAACCCCGCCGACGACCGGCTCGGCCCCGCCGTGCACCTGCGCAAGGGCTGCTACCCCGGCCAGGAGACGGTTGCGCGGGTCTACAACCTCGGCCGGCCGCCCCGCCGGCTCACCCTGCTCCACCTCGACGGCAGCGCCGAGCGGCTGCCCGCGATCGGAGCCGACGTGCTGCTGGACGGGCGTCCGGTCGGCCGGATGGGCACCTCCGAGCGGCACTTCGAGCTGGGCCCGGTCGGCCTGGCGCTGCTGAAGCGGAACGTGCCGGCCGACGCCGAACTGCTCGTCGACGGCGTGGCGGCGTCCCAGGAACTGCTGGTCGACCCGGAGTCGGGCCTGCACTGGCGTCCCGAGCCGGGCATCGGCCGGGCGTAGCCCGCTACCCGGCGCGGCGGGCCAGCACGTAGAGCCGCACGGACTGCGCCTCCTCCGGCACGGGCTTGCGCTCGTACCACTCGGCGACCTCCAGCCCGGCCTCCGCGACGGCGGACAGCACCTGGTCGCGGGTGTGGAACACGTAGTCGAGGTCGACCTCGGCGCCGAGGAACTCGTCCACGTGCACGACCTCGCCGCCGGTGTGCAGCGCCAGTGCCAGCGTCCCGCCCGGACGCAACGTCGCGGCGACCGACCCCAGCGTCGGAGCCAGCTCGGACGGCGCCAGGTGCACGAAGGCGTACCAGGCCACGATCGTGCCCCAGGCCGCCGCGTCCCTCGGACGCAGCAACTGGTGGAACCACCCGACCGAGAAGTCCAGGTCCGGGTACGCCTCGCGGGCCTGCCCGACCATCGCCGCCGACGCGTCCAGGCCGTGCACCTCGGCGCCGGTGTCGGCGAGGAACGCGGCGATCTGGCCCGGGCCGCAGCCGAGGTCCATGATCGGGCCCTCGTTCGTCTCGGCGATGTGCTCCAGCAGCCACACGTCGAACGGCTTGGCGATCAGCTCGTCGGAGAACCGTGCGGCGTAGGCGGGCGCGACCGCGTCGTACGCCGCCACGACCTTCGCGTCCCGGGCCTGCGCGCCGGCGCCGAGCACCGCTTCGAGGTCGGCACCGGGCGTGCCCGTCGGATCGTCCTGCGGAACCGGACCCAGCAGGTGGATCCAGCGGGCGTCGCGGCCGTGCTGCACCTGCGACTGGCGGACCAGCGGCTCGGGCGCCGCCGCCATCCGCTGCAGGCAGGCCTCCACCGCCTCCTTGTCGGCGAAGGGGTGCAGCCGTTCCGTGCGGGTCTTCAATTCGCCGGCCGACTGCGCGCCCCGCAGCAGCAGGACCGTGAGCAGTGCCCGCTCGTCGTCGGCCGGTTCCAGCACCTCGTCCAGCAGCTGGTGGTACTTCACCACCCGCGAGCCGGCGCCGGCCCAGACCAGCCGGAGCAGCCCGCGGTCCTTCAGTGCGCGGGCGGTGTCCTGGATCTCCCGCTCGGTGAGGTCGAGGACAGGGTCGCGGCTGGAGGTCTGGTTGCAGGCGAGCCGCAGCCCGTTCAGGCTGAGGGGGTAGCTCGCCGGGACGGTGCGCTGCTTCTCGAGCAGGCTGCCGATGATGCGTTGTTCGGTCGGATCCAGCACCGGGAGCGCCATGGCAGCACAGTACCGAGCCCGCCTGTGGGCCGGTGCCCTCCGTCCACCCGCCGTGTGGACCGAATCAGGAACCGTCCCCGATCCGGTCCGGGGTCCAGTACCGAGCCCGTCTGTGGGCCGGTGCCCTCCGTCCACCCGCCGTGTGGACCGAATCAGGAACCGTCCCCGACCCGGTCCGGGGTCAGGACTCCGGGTCGGGGACCCCGTAGGGCAGGTCCTCGATACCGGCCAGCTGGGCGTCCACCCGGGGCCGCGCGCGCGAGAACGCGTCCTGCTCCCGACGCCGCCGCTCGAACAGGACCGCGGAGATGAACCGTTCGGGTGCGTCCCGGGCGGCGGGGCCGGGGCGACGAACTCCTCCAGCTGGGCGGCCAGGCGCAGGGCGTTGCGGTAGCGGACGGGCGGCGGGAACTCGTGGGCCCGGGACAGGAACAGCCGCGCCCGCAGCGCGAGCCCGCCCGGCAGCGGACGGATGTCGGTGAGCTGCGCCCACGCGGCGAGTTCCGGGGGCAGCCACAGGGGCGGGACGGTGCCCCGCACGCCGCGCATCCGCACCACGTAGGTGCCGGCCAGGTAGTCGCCCACCCGCTTGCCGCGGTCGTTGAGCATCGAGGTGACGAAGGCGAGCCCTCCGACGAGCAGCCAGAGCTCGAAGACGCCCACGAGCGCGCGGACCGAGGCGTGCCGAAGCCGGATCGGCCCGCCGTCGTCCCGGAGGACCTGCAGGCCGAACGCCACCTTGCCCAGGGAGCGTCCGTGGGTGAGCGTCTCGACCGTGATCGGCGCGATCAGGAAGACGGCCACGATCAGTGCGTAGAGGATCGCCCGGGCCAGGGCCTCGTCGAACCGGTCGGCGCCGATCACGCTGATCAGCACCGTGGGCAGGCCCAGCACGACCACGCCGGTGACGAGCGCGTCGATCAGCCACGCACCGGCGCGGGCCAGCACCGAGGCGGCGCTGACCTGCAGCGCGACACCTTCCCCGGTGAGGATCTCGTCGGCCACGCCCCGAGGCTACCGGGCCCTAGTCTTGCCGCGTGGACATCGACGTGTTCGCCGCCGCGCACGCGCCGCAGTGGCGTCGGCTGGAGGTGCTGGCCGCCCAGCGCCGGCTGACCGGGCGCGAGGCCGACGAGCTCGTCCACCTGTACCGCCAGGGCGCCACCCACCTCTCGCTGCTGCGGTCCAGCGCGCCCGACCCGGGCCTGGTCTCGGAACTCTCGGTGGTCCTGGTGAAGGCCCGCGCGCGGATCGCCAGCCCGCACGACCTGACCTGGACCACGGTCGCGAGGTTCTTCACCCGGACGATCCCGGCGGCGTTGTACCGCGTCCGCTGGTGGTCGGTCGTCGTGAGCGCCGCGTGCCTGCTGGTCGCGGCGGTCGCGGGCTGGTGGACGGCCACGAACCCGGACGTGCTGAACGCGGTCGTCCCGCCCGAGGAGCAGCGCTACCTCGCCGAGCAGGCCTTCGCGTCCTACTACTCCGAGTACCCGAGCGCGAGCTTCGCCGCGCTGGTCTGGACGAACAACGCGATCATCGCCGCCCTGTGCATCGCCACGGGCATCACCGGGCTGTACCCGGCACAGATCCTGTTCTCCAACTCCCTCAACGTGGGCGTGACGGGGGCCGTGATGCACGTCCAGGGCGCGGACCAGGTGTTCTGGTCGCTGATCCTGCCGCACGGCCTGCTCGAGCTCAGCTGCGTGTTCGTCGCCGGCGCGGCCGGGATGCGGCTGTTCTGGGCGTGGCTCGTGCCCGGCCACCGCAGTCGCGCGCGTTCACTGGCCGAGGAGGGCCGCACCACGATGGTGATCGTGGTCGCGCTCACCCTCGGGCTGGCGGTCAGCGGCTTCATCGAGGGCTTCGTCACCGGTTCCTCGCTGGACCCGTGGCTCAAGCTCGGCATCGGCGTGCTCGCCTGCACGGCCTTCTGGCTGGTCACGTTCGTGGCCGGGCGCCGCGCCGTCGCCGCCGGTACCGATCCGGGCGTGAGCGAGGAGGAGGCCCGCAGCACGGTCGCCGTCGCCGGCTGACACCGTCCCGGGTTCCCCCAGCCTTTCCCGGCTTCGCTACGCGACAGGGGGGACGCTACGCGTCCACGCGCAGCTTCGCGACTTCCACGTGGCGAGGTGGGGTCAGAGGCGGCCGGCGGCCTTCAGGGCGAGGTAGGTGTCGCAGACGGCCGGGGCGAGGTGGTCGGGATCGGCCTGCACCACCTCGACGCCGATCCGCTCGACCCGGGTGGCGAGCGCCTGGGTGGCGAGCCACAGGCGTCCGTCCGCCGCGGCGTCGTAGGCCGCGGCCACGCTCGTCACGCCGTCCGCGCCCGCCCGCCCGGCCGGGTCGGTGACGTGGGCGACCACCACCTGGTGGTCGTGGCCCATCCGGGCCAGGACGGTGCCGAGCCCGTCGGCGTACAGGGCGGGGTCGAGCGCGGTCACGAGGATCACCAGGCTGCGCTGCCGGCAGAGCTGGTCGACCTGGTTGGCCACCTGCGACCAGTCGGTCTCGGTGAGGACGGCCTCGGTCCGGCTGAGCCCGTCGGCGAACGCGGCCAGCGCGGAACCCTTGCCGGTGCCGGGCAGCCGCAGCCGCACCTGCTGGTCGGCGACGAGCAGGCTCATCCGGTCACCGGACGCCGCTCCGAGCGCGGCCATCAGCAGGCACACCTCGATGCCCGCGTCGAGCCGGAGAGCCTCGGCCGCACCGTTCCCGCCGATCCGGCCGGCCGCCCAGCGGGACGTGTCCAGCACCAGCAGGACGTGCCGGTCGCGTTCCGGGCGCCAGGTGCGCACCATCGTCCGGGCGGCCCGGGCGGACGCCCGCCAGTCGATCGAGCGGACGTCGTCGCCGATCGCGTACTCGCGCAGCGAGTCGAACTCGGTGCCCTGGCCGCGGACGTGCACCGAGGCCTGCCCGTCCAGCTCGCGCAACCGGGCCAGCCGGTACGGCAGGTGGCTGCGGGAACGGAACTCGGGCAGGACCCGCAGCACTCCGGGAACCTCGAACGTGCGCTGCCGCGCGGCCAACCCCAGCGGCCCGAACGAGCGGACGGTCACCCCGGCTGCGGCGAGGTCGCCCCGGCGGCCCGGCGTGAGCCTCGTCAGCTGTCGCAGCGACTCACCGCCGGGCACCACCAGCAGCGGACGTTGCGCCGCGGGGCTCGCGCTCGGCGGCCACGCGTCGCGTACCTGCACCCGTGCCGTGCGCCGGGACGGGTTCGCGACACTCAGCCGGGACGTCGCGCTCTCGGTGAGCCGGACGCTGCCGGGCAGCTCGCGGGTGATCCGCAGCCGGTCGGGGCGCACCGCGGCCAGCAGGTCGAGCGCGGCGACCAGCACGACCAGGGCCACCCAGCCGACCACGACGATCGGCTGCGGCCGGGCGATCACCGGCAGGACGCCGACCAGCAGCAGGAGCGGAACGCGACCCGATACGACCATGGCTCAGCGCGGCACCGGGACGGTGGCCAGCACACTGCCGACGACGCTCGCGGCGGTCGTCCCGTCCATCTGGGCCTCGGTGCGGATCCCGATCCGGTGGTTCAGCGTCGGCACCGCCATCGCCTTCACGTCGTCGGGGGTGACGAAGTCGCGTCCGTTCAGCCACGCCCACGCGCGCGCCGTCTTCATCAGCGCCGTCGCGCCGCGCGGCGAGACGCCGAGCGAGACCGACGGGGCCGACCGGGTGGCCCGGCAGACGTCGACGACGTAGGCCAGCACCTGCGCATCGACCCGGGTGGTCGCCACCTGCGCGCGGGCGTTGGCCAGGTCGGCGGCCCCGGTGACCGCGCCCAGCCCGGCGCCGGCCAGGTCCCGGGGGTCGAAGCCTGCGGCGTGCCGGGCGAGCACGGCGATCTCGTCGTCGCGGGGCGGCAGCGGCAGCACGAGCTTGAGCAGGAACCGGTCGAGCTGCGCCTCGGGCAGCGGGTAGGTGCCCTCGTACTCGACCGGGTTCTGGGTGGCGACGACCATGAACGGGTCGGGCAGCGGACGCGGCACGCCGTCCACGCTGACCTGCCGCTCCTCCATGGCCTCCAGCAGGGCCGCCTGGGTCTTCGGCGGCGTCCGGTTGATCTCGTCGGCGAGCAGCAGGTTGGTGAACACCGGGCCGGGCCGGAAGTCGAACCGGGCCGCCTGCGCGTCGTAGATCAGCGAGCCGGTGACGTCGCCCGGCATCAGGTCGGGCGTGAACTGCACGCGCCTGGTCTCCAGCGCGAGGCTCGTCGCCAGCGCCCGGACGAGCAGCGTCTTCGCCACGCCCGGAACGCCCTCGAGCAGCACGTGGCCGCCGACCAGCAGCCCGACCAGCAGGCCGGTGACCGCGCCGTCCTGCCCCACCACGGCCTTGCCGACCTCGTGGCGCACCCGCTGCAGCGACTCCTGGGCGGGGTTCAGCGCCCAGCCGCCGCCGACGGGCGCGTGTCCGGCCGGTTCGGGGCCCGGGGCGGACGGGGTGGCCGGGTCGTGGGCCGGCGGGGGTGCGTAGAACTGGTCACTCACGGCTGGTCAGCTTTCGTTCGAGGTCGGTCAGGGCGGTGGCGAGCGCCACCAGGTCGGTGTCGGTCGGCGGCGGCGGGCCGTAGCACAGCTCGCGCAGCCGCCCGGGAGGGTCGCCGGTGGCCCGGGCGAGCCGCTCGACGACCACGTCGGGCGAGGCGGACGCCGGCAGCCCGAGCCGCGGGGCGACCCGGTGCAGAGTGGTGGCGCGCAACCCGGCGGCGGCATGGCCTCGCGCGCCCGCCTGCCGGTACAGCCGGGCGAGCCCCGAGGACACCTCGGACGCGGGCGCCTCCACGGGCAGCTTCTCGCTGACCAGGGGGCCGAAGCGGCGTCCCCGCCACAGCGCCGCCGCCGCACCGGCGACCAGCAGCACCGCCAGCACTGCGCGGGACCACGGCGGGAGCAGGGACCACATGTCGATCTCGCCCTCACCGGCCTGGGTCGGCGGCGCGGTCGCGTCCACCCCGGGCAGGTACCAGGTGAGCTTCGCGTGTCGTCCGAACACGCGCAGGGCGAGTGCGGCGTCGCCGTTCTCGGTGATCGTGTCGTTGCGCAGCCAGCGGTCGCCGGCGACCACGGTGACGCGGTGCCCGGGCAGCCGGGTGTCGGCGTACAGGCCGGAGTTCCCGTAGCCGGCGGGGAAGCAGATCGTGGCCAGGGTGGTGCGGGCGCGCACGCCCCAGACCCGGGACGGGGTCAGCGTGCCCGCGGCGGCCGCGTCCGGGTCCGTGCAGTCCGCCGAGGCGGTCTCGGCGTCCGTCCACCAGTAGTCCGGCACGATCCGCCGGTCGGTGAGGGCGTCGAGGGTGGTCAGGTCGCTGAGTGCGGTGTAGACCACGACCACGTCGGCGGGTACGTCGTTCAGCCGGGCGACGGCCGCGTCGGAGAGGTCCTCGGACAGGTAGACGGCGAGGGTGCTGCCGGCGGTGGCCCGGGCGGTCGCGTCGTCGAGGGTGGTCACCTGGGCAACGTCCACCCCGTCCGCGCCGAGCACCTGGCCGAGCGCGCGCACCCCCTGCGGCCGCGGGTCCGTGATCGAGCCGGCCAGGCGGTCCGGCGACTCGGGCAGCAGGGCCGCTGCCGCCACGAGCGCGGCGAACAGGCCGGTGAGCACCGCGGCCGCGATGGCCCAGCGCTTCATCGGACGGCCTCCACCCGGACGCCGGGGTCGGTCGGCGCGTCGGAGACGGGCGCGGGACGGGCGTCCGCCACCTCGGCGGCGAGGGCGACCATCGCCTCGTACTGCCCGGCGGTGCCGTTCCGGTGGCCGTACGCGAGGGAGTCGAACACGTCGGCGGCGGCGGTGAGCCGGTCCGCCTGCCCCGGGAGGCGGACCGCTGCCCGTCCGGCGGCCTCGTGCGCGGTCATGCCCGCGAACTCCTCGACGATGCCGCGTTCGCTGAGCGAGCGGACCAGGGCGCGGAAGGCGCCCAGGGTGGCCTCGGCCCAGTTCCCGGTCGCGGCGAGTCCCGCCGCGTCGGTGCGCAACTGCTCGGCGGTGCGTTCCTCGTCGGAGAACACCTCGGCGTGGCGGCGCTCGCGGCGCACCGGGCCGAGGAGCGTCCACGCGGCGACGGCGGCCAGGCCCACGGCGGTGAGCGCGATCGCGACCAGCTGGCCACTGGACAGGGCGTGGGAGGAGTCCGGGTTGCCGGCGAGCCAGTCGAGCAGCTTGTTGAACTGGTCGGAGATCCAGCTGCCGACGTTGGCGTAGACCGGGTTGGACAGCTCGTCGGTGAGCTGCCTGCGGGCCTCGTCGGCGTCCGGGGTCAGGGGCGGGCTCATCCGTACAACGCCTCGCTGAGCTGCAGGTCGTAGCCCTCCCTGCGGATCCGCGCGTCCACGTAGAGCAGGCCCTGCACGGCCGCGGTCAGGGGCAGGCTCAGCACGCTGGAGGTGATGCTGGACGCGGTGGTCATGCCGATCAGCGCGAGGTTCGCGTCCGCGAGGCCGAGGAGCATGCCGGCGAAGCTGAACACCGAGGAGACGGTGCCCGCCGCCAGGGAGATGATCAGGCTGGACAGCACGTAGATGCCCAGCAACCGCCAGAACAGGCCCTTCGTGAGGAACCAGCTGCGCCGGATCGCCCGGATCGGCCCGAGCCGCTCGACCGAGATGGCTGCGGGGGCGAGCATCAGCCGGGTGCCCAGCCAGACCAGCAGGGGCAGGAGGGCCAGCCCGCCGAGCAGGGCGAACCCGATCGCCTCGTCCGAACCCGTGCCGAAGACCGCGATCAGGGCGGTGAAGGCCGCGACCACCGGCGCCGCGCCGAGCGCGCCCAGGGCGAGCACGGCCCAGAGCCGGGAGACCATCCGGCGCAGGGCGTCCCGTGGGCTGACCCGTCGCGCCGCGGCCGCCTCGGACACCGCGTGGATCAGGCCCATGCTGACCACGATCGTGACCAGGGAGCTGGCCAGCGTGCCGGTCAGGGTCGTCCACGAGATCAGGCCGGCGTCGAAGTAGTCCTCGTCCCCGGTGGCCGTGAAGGACGCGCCGAACTGCCGGCTCAGCACGTAGCCGACGCCCAGGCCGAGGAGCTGGGCCACCATGACGAGCACGAGGGTGAGCCCGAACATCGTCAGCGGGGCGTAGCGGACGGCACGGAACGCGCCGCCGAGGATGTCGCCGAGCTGGAGCGGGCGCGGCGGCACGATGCCCTGCTCGCCGATCGGCGCCGTCCAGTCGGTGCGCACCTGCTCGGGAGCCAGCTGGGCCGCGAAGTACCCCGGCCCGTCCCAGCCGTTGGGGTAGGTCATCGATGCTCCCGGGGTGTCTGCTGCAGCGAGTCTAGGGGTCGGCGCCCCCCACCCCGTGGAGTCAGGCGCGCTTGGCGCGGCTGCGCTGTTTCGCCCGCTCGTCCGCGCTCAGGGCCACCTTGCGGATCCGGACGTTCTTCGGCGTGACCTCGAGGCACTCGTCGCTGCGGCAGAACTCCAGCGACTGCTCCAGGCTGAGCAGGCGTGGCGGGATCAGCCGTTCGAGCTCCTCACCGGTGGAGGAGCGGACGTTGGTCAGCTTCTTCTCCTTGGTGGGGTTCACGTCCATGTCCTCCTGGCGAGGGTTCTCGCCGACGATCATGCCCTGGTAGACCTCGTCGCCGGGCGCCACGAACAGCGTCCCCCGCTCCTGCAGGTTGAACAGCGCGTACGAGGTCACCGACCCGAGCCGGTCGGCGACGAGCGAGCCGGTCAGGCGGGTCTTGATCTCGCCCGCCCACGGCTCGTAGCCCTCGAAGACGTGGTGCATGATGCCGGTGCCGCGGGTCTCGGTGAGGAACTCGGTGCGGAA
>JAXGTK010000054.1:0-14223 GCA_040774965.1 Propionicimonas sp.
CCGCACCAGGAGTTCATCCAGATCGACACCACGAACATCCTGTTCATCGTGGGCGGGGCGTTCGCCGGCCTGGAGGAGATCATCAACGCGCGGGTCGGCAAGCGTCCGCTCGGCTTCAACAACGACGCCGCAGTGCGCCGTCCCGCGTCCCTCAACCCGTTCGAGGAGGTCCGTCCCGAGGACCTGCACAAGTTCGGGCTGATCCCGGAGTTCATCGGCCGGCTGCCGATGATCTCCACGGTCGAACAGCTGGACGCGGAGGCGCTGGTGCGCATTCTCGTCGAGCCGAAGAACGCGCTGATCAAGCAGTTCCGCAAGCTGTTCGAGCTGGACGGCGTCGACCTGGAGTTCACCACGGAGGCCATCGAGGCGATCGCCGCCATGGCGCTGCGGCGCGGCATCGGGGCCCGCGGGCTGCGGTCCATCCTCGAGGAGATCCTGCTCAACGTGATGTACCACGTGCCGAGCGACGACGAGGTCGCCCAGGTGATGGTGGACGCCGATGTGGTCAACGACGGAGCCGCCCCGCAACTGGTCAGCCGTGCGCAACTGGCGCGCACCGAGCGGCGCGACAAGAGCGCCTGAGGCCCGGAGTTCAACCAGTTCGGCTTCCCGGGGGTCGGAAACGTACCGAGAAGGTCGAACTGTCGCAGCGGCAGGCGTGGATATGCCATTGTGGATCCCGGAGACAACGACGCCCAACGAAGGAGTTCTCATGGCCACCCGTTCCGTCAGCATCGCGTCCTCGGTCGGTCTGCACGCGCGCCCCGCGTCCCTGTTCGTACAGGCCGCGACGGCCACAGGACTCCCGGTGACGATCGCCAAGGAAGGCGGCAACCCGGTGGACGCGCGCAGCATCCTGATGGTGATGGCCCTGGGCGCCAAGCACGGCGAGACCGTGACCCTCGCCGCCGAGGGGGACGGGGCGGACGCCGCACTGGACTCGCTGGTCGAACTGCTGTCCCGCGACCTCGACGCGGAGTAGCCCGATGGCTGCCGACGCCGGACAGCACTCGACTTTCCACGGTATCGGCGTCAGCGCCGGTATTGCCGTGGGGCCGCTCGTGGTCGTGACCCCGGCACCCACCGCTCCGGCGGACGAGGCTCCCACGACGGACGCCGCGGCCGCTTCGGCGACCGTCCACGGCGTCCTCGACGACGTGGCCAGGGGGCTGGAGGCCAGGGCCGCTGTCGCGGGCGACCACGCGAAGCCGATCCTCGAGGCCGGCGCCATGATGGCGCGCGACCCCGGGCTCGCCATGGGCATCGACACCCAGCTCCAGTCGGGCAAGGGCATGACCAACGCGGTCACCGACGCCGTCGAGGAGATCTGCACGATGTTCACCGCGCTCGGCGGCTACATGGCCGAGCGGGTCACCGACCTGCGCGACGTCCGCGACCGTGCGGTGGCGCGGCTGCTGGGCCAGCCCGAGCCGGGCGTGCCGACGCTCACCGAGCCCTCCATCCTGGCCGCGCACGACCTCGCCCCGGCGGAGACCGCGACCCTGACCACGGACACCTGCCTCGGCATCGTGACCGCGGCGGGAGGCCCGACGAGCCACACGGCGATCCTCGCCTCGCAGCTCGGCATCCCCGCCGTGGTGCAGGCGAACGGCATCCTCGAGGTTCCGGCGGGCACGACGGTCGCCATCGACGGCGGCGTCGGCGAGATCACGGTGAACCCGTCGGCGGACGAGGTCACCATGCTGGAGGAGCGCAAGAAGCGCCGCGCGGCGGCCCTGGCCGGCGGCACCGGCAAGGGTGCGACCAGGGACGGCTACCCGGTGGCCCTGCTGGCCAACATCGGCACCGCCGATGACGCCCAGAAGGCCGCCAAGCAGGCGGTCGAGGGCGTCGGCCTGTTCCGTACCGAGTTCCTCTTCCTCGACCGCGACACCATGCCGACGGTGGAGGAGCAGACCGCGACCTACACCGCCGTGTTCGAGGCGTTCGGCGACCGGCGGATCGTCGTCCGCACCCTCGACGCGGGTGCCGACAAGCCCCTGAAGTTCGCCGACCTCGGCCCGGAGGAGAACCCGGCGCTGGGACGGCGGGGCATCCGGCTCGGCATGATCCGCACCGAGGTGATGGACGCCCAGCTGGAGGCGCTGGCGGCCGCCTACAAGGCGACCGGCGCGGACGTCCGGGTGATGGCGCCGATGATCGCCACCCAGGCCGAGGCCATGTGGTTCGCCGACAAGGTGCGCTCGCTCGGGCTGCCCAAGGTGGGGATCATGATCGAGGTGCCGGCCGCGGCGATCCGCTCGAAGGGCATCCTCTACCACGTCGACTTCGCCTCGCTCGGCACCAACGACCTGCAGCAGTACACGATGGCCGCCGACCGCATGCAGGGCGAGCTCGCCGACCTGCTCAACCCGTGGGAGCCCGCGCTGCTCGACGTCGTGGCGCTGGCCTGCGAGGGCGGCGCGGCGATGGGCAAGCCCGTCGGTGTGTGCGGTGAGGCCGGCGGTGATCCGGCACTGGCGCTGGTGCTCACCGGTCTCGGGGTGTCGAGCCTGTCGATGGCTCCCGGAAAGGTTCCCGCGGTGCGCACCTCGCTCGGGCTGCACACCCACGAGCAGTGCCAGCAGATGGCGGCGGCAGCTCGGGCGGCCACCAATGCCGCCGAGGCGAAGAAGGCCGTGCTGGACATGGCCGACCCGGTGCTGCGCGACCTGCTGTAGCCCGGTCCGCCGACAGCGTCTGGGTGGGCGCCTACTTCGCTGCGTCCCTGAGGGTGCCGGTGACGCCGCCGCTCGGGTTGCCGACGAGGCAGACCACCGCGCGGTCGCCGGCCTGCGTCCAGGTCTCGCTGGTGGGCGTGAGCATGGTCAGGTTCAGCTTGGACTTGTCCGCCTCGACGCCGACGAAGGTGGCGAAGGCCTGGTCGCAGGCCTCGCCCGCCTGCTCGCGGACGGCCGCGTTGCCGGGGAAGTCGTCGCCGGTGAGCGTCGCGGTGGCGAACGCCTCCCAGTAGTGCTCCTGGTCGCACGGCAACAGCTGGAGTTGGGTGGTGCTCTCGGTGGGCAGCTTTCCGAGGCAGTCGCCGACCCGCACGGAGAACGAGTCGGTGGTGGTCGGGGCGGTCACCTGGCCCGCGCTGCTGCGGACGCCGGACGCGCACCCCGCCAGCAGCACGGACGCGGCCACGCCGGCCGCGACAACGCCTGCCCGGGCCGGGGCCATCAGCCCTCGGCGGGCTTGAGTTCGACGGTCACCTCGAGCGGCCCGCCCGTGGCCAGCCACTCGATCGGGCTGCTGATCCGGCCGACGGCGCGCAGGTCGTCCTCGGCGGCGAAGAGCCGGCCGAGCACCTCCTCCGACCCCGCGAAGGTCGCCCGGGTCGCCTCGGTCTTCATCGACACCTTCGCCTGGGACTTCGCGCCACGGATGCCGATCAGGGCTGCGGCGAGGTCGTCCAGCAGGGCGGGGTTGCCGTCCTTCGCGGCGACGTCGGAGGCCTGCGGCCAGGTGGCGTGGTGCACCGAGCCCTTCCGCCACCACGACCAGACCTCCTCGGTCACGAACGGCAGGAACGGTGCGAACAGCCGCAGCAGCACGTCCAGCGCGTCCCGCAGGGCGGCGCGGGCCGAGTCGCGCGCGGCACCGTCGACCTCGACGCCCTCGGACTCGGTGCCGTAGGCACGTTCCTTGACCAGCTCCAGGTAGTCGTCGCAGAACTGCCAGAAGAACTTCTCGGTGGCCTCGAGCGCAGCCGAGTAGTCGTAGGCCTCGAACGCCGCGGTGGCCTGCTCGACCACCCGGGTGAGGGTCGCGAGCATCGCCAGGTCGACCGGTTCGGACGGCTGCACGCGCAGCGGGGTGTCCGCGGCGATACCGAGGATGAACTTGCTGGCGTTCAGCACCTTCATCGCCAGACGGCGTCCGACCTTCATCTGGGCCTCGTCGAACGGCGAGTCCATGCCGGGACGGGCCATGGCCGCGCGCCAGCGGACCGCGTCCGACCCGAACTTGTCGAGGATGTCGGTGGGCACGATCACGTTGCCCTTCGACTTGCTCATCTTCTTGCGGTCCGGGTCCACCACGAAGCCGGAGATGGCGGCCAGCCGCCACGGCAGGCAGCCGTGCTCGAAGTGGGCGCGCACCACCCGGGAGAACAGCCAGGTGCGGATGATGTCGTGCGCCTGCGGCGCCATGTCCATCGGGAACGTGAGGCGCCACAGGTCCTCGTCGGTCTCCCAGCCACAGGCGATCTGCGGCGAGAGCGAGGACGTCGCCCAGGTGTCCATCACGTCCGGGTCGCCGACGAAGCCGCCGGGCACCCCCCGCTGGTCCTCGGCGTAGCCGGGCGGGCACTCGCTCGACGGGTCGACCGGCAGCGTGTCCTCGGCCGCGGTGATCGGGTGGGCGTAGTCGGGCTCGCCGTCCGCGTCGAGGGCGTACCAGACCGGGAACGGGACGCCGAAGAAGCGCTGCCGGCTGATCAGCCAGTCGCCGTTCAGGCCGTTCACCCAGTTCGCGTAGCGGTGGCGCATGTGGTCCGGCACCCAGACGAGTTCCTCGCCGCGGTCGAGCAGGGCCTGCTTGAGGTCCTCGTCGCGGCCGCCGTTGCGGATGTACCACTGCCGCGTGGAGACGATCTCGAGGGGCTTCTCGCCCTTCTCGTAGAAGTTCGCCATGCGCTGGGTCGGCTTGGGCTCGCCGTCGAGGTCGCCGGACGCGCGGAGCAGGCCCACCATCGCCTCGCGGGCGCTGAAGGTGGTCTTGCCGGCGAGTTCGCCGTAGGCGTCCGGGTTCTCCAGCCACTCCGGAGTGTCGGAGTGCAGCCGACCGTCCCGGCCGATCACCGTGCGGGTCGGCAACTGCAGTTCGCGCCACCACTGCACGTCGGTCAGGTCGCCGAAGGTGCAGCACATCGCGATGCCGGCGCCCTTGTCCGGCTCGGCCGCGGTGTGCGCCAGCACGGGGATCTGCACCCCGAAGACCGGTGAGGTGACCGTGGTGCCGAACAGGTGTGCGTAGCGCTCGTCGTCGGGGTGGGCGATCAGCGCGCACACGGCCGGAATCAGCTCCGGACGGGTGGTCTCGATGTGGATCGGCGCGCCGTCGGCGGCATGGAACGCCACCCGGTAGTAGTGGCCGGGGTAGTCGCGCGCCTCGAGTTCGGCCTGCGCCACGGCCGTCTGGAACGTGATGTCCCACAGGGTCGGAGCCTCGGAGAGGTACGCCTCGCCGCGGCCCAGGTTGCGCAGGAACGCCTTCTGGGCCACCGCCTGCGACTCGTCGGAGATGGTCGCGTAGAGCGCCTTCCAGTCGACGCTCAGCCCGAGGGTTCGCCACAGGTTCTCGAACGCCTGCTCGTCCACCGCGGTGAGGCCGTGGCACAGCTCCACGAAGTTCCGCCGGCTGATCGGCAGCTGCCGCTTCGGGTCCGGCTTCTCCGGCGGGGTGAAGTCGGCGTCGTAGGGCAGGGACGGGTCGCAGCGCACGCCGTAGTAGTTCTGCACGCGCCGCTCGGTGGGCAGGCCGTTGTCGTCCCAGCCCATCGGGTAGAACACGTGCTTGCCGCGCATGCGCTGGTAGCGGGCCACCAGGTCGGTGTGGGTGTAGCTGAACACATGGCCCACGTGCAGCGAGCCGGACACCGTCGGCGGAGGAGTGTCGATGCTGAACACCTGGTCGCGGGAGGCCGGACGGACGAACGCGTAGGTGTCCTGCTCGCGCCAGGCCGCCGACCACTTCGCCTCGAGCCCCTCCAGCACCGGACGCTCCGGTACGCCGCCGGTGCCCGGGGTCGCGGTGGGCACGGCGTCGGTCAGGGCCTGTTCAGTCATGGGTTGCATCTTATTGAGCGGTCGGGATAGTTCAGAATTCGCCACTCCACCGTCGAGTTGCCGCAGTTGCACGGTGCCCTGGCGGCGCCGGGCTCCGACGACTCGGCGAAGAGGGGCGCTCAGCCCTTGGCCGCGGACTCGATGATCTTCTTCAGGTCGTCGCCCGACTTGCCGACGAAGTCGGCGTTCGGCACCTGCTTGCCGTTCACGGTGAGGACGGGCAGTTCGTCCATGCCGGCCTTCGCCGCGTCATCCTCGACGCCCTGCACGAAGGCGCTGAGGTTCTGGTTCGTGTAGCAGGACCGGAAGGCGGTCAGGTCGGCCGAGGCGATGCCGACCTTGCTCGGGATCGTCTCCAGGAACAACTGGTCGGTGTAGGGGCCGTCGGCCGCGGCCTCCCAGATGGCCGTGGTGTAGGCCGGGTAGTAGCCGACCACGTCCGCACAGGCGGCGGCCAGCGCGGCCTTGTGCGACAGGCCGTCGGCGTTGCCCTTGTCGAGGGCCACCCGGGTGTGGTCGACGAGCGTGACCTCGTGGGTCTGGCCGAGCAGGCTCAGCGCCGAGCCGAAGCTCTGGTCGAACTGGAGGCAGCCGGCGCACTGGTAGTCGAAGTACAGCCCGACCACCGGCTTGCCGTCGCTGGAGTAGACGGTGATGCCGTCCTTGTCCTCCGTGGCGTTCGGCGGGTACGGGATTCCCGCGGTCGCCGACGCCGCGGCGTCGGCGGCGTTCTTCTGGCCCTGCTGGACGAACACCGCGGCCATCACGGCCACCAGCACGACCGCGAGCACCGCCGAGGAGATGATGATGAGCCGGCGGAAGCGCGCCGCCCGCTGGTTCGCCAACTGCGCCTCGCGCATGCGTTGCCGCTGGCTCGTGCCGGACATGGTCGGGGACTCCTCGCGCCGTCAGGCGTTCTGCTTGATCAGGTCGAGCAACCCGCTCGCCGAGACGTTGTTGAAGGAGGAGAGCGGGAGGTCCTTGCCGTTCACGAGGATGGTCGGCGTGGCGACCTGGCTGGTGACCTTCTGCAGGTCCTGGACGCCGAGGTCGCCCATGGTGGTCACGAAGGCCTTCGTGGACTGGTTGTCGTAGCAGGCCTGGAACGTGGTCAGGTCCTTCCCGGTGATGCCGACCTTCGCCGGGATGGTGTCGCGCAGCACGGTGTCGCTGTAGCCGTCGCCCTCGGTGGCGGGTTGTTCGGCGTAGATCTCGTTGTGGAACGCGGAGTAGGCGCCGACCACGTCGGCGCAGGTCGCGGCGATCCCGGCGCGCAGGGACGCGTCGTTGTTCAGGTTGGTGTCCAGGAAGTTCATCGTGCGGTAGTGCAGTTCGATGTCACCGGACGCCGCGAGCGCGGTCAGCGCGTCGCCGAAGTAGGTCTCGAACTGCTTGCAGATCGGGCACTGGTAGTCGAAGAACAGCTCCACCACCGGCGCGCCCTGCTTGGCCACCCCCGGGCTGAGCACGATCGCCGCGCCGTCGGACGTCGCGTCCGGCGGGGTGATCGCGGCGGAACTGTCGACGGCCTGGTGCGACTGGTTCTGGACCACGACGCCGGTGAAGACGGCGATCAGCACGACCACGAGGACCGCGGCGCCCACCCCGATGATCCGGGTCAGCCGCTGTTGCCTGGCCGCAGACTCCTGGGCCTGGCGCAGCCGCTCCCGGTTGTTCTGGGTCATCGGGCGGGCTCCTTGTCGTCGGCGGTCGTCTGGTCGGGGTCGTCGGTGGGTTCGGCGGCCGGGGCGAACAGCCAGTTGTCGACGGCGAACGGCGACCGGGGCCGCCAGGCGGCCCACGCTCCGCAGAGCAGGAGTCCGGTGTCGCGGAGGATTTCCAGCGGGTACGCGGTCTGGTTCGCCGACACCTCGGAACCGGGGGCGAAGCAGCCACAGTCGATGTTGATGCCGCGCGCCCACACCGAGGAGATGGCGATGATGAAGGCGAGCATCATCAGCGCGCCGGCAATGGCGGAGAGCCGCACGAAGGTGCCGCTGATCAGCAGCAGGCCGACCGAGATCTCGACGATCGGCAGTGCGGAGCCGACGAACGCGGTGACCTCCCACGGCAGGATCTCGTACAGCCGGACGGACGTGATCGAGGAGTCGAGGCTGGTCACCTTGAGCATGCCGGCGACGAGCAGCACGACGCCCAGGACGAGTCGGGCGGCGAGCGTCACCCACTCCGGCCAGGGTCGTCGTGAGAGCGAGGCGGCTACGGAGTCGGACACCCGGTCAGTATAACGAGGGGGACGGCGACGCCCGGGTACGGGTGTGCGCGGTTAGGCTGTGCCCACCATGAGCAGAACGCATGCCGAGATCGTCGCCGAACTGCAGGCCCGCTGGCCCGAGCACAGAGTGGCGCCGAGCCAGGCCAGGGTGCAGGCGCTGTGCGACCTGCTCGGGTCACCGGAGCGCGCCTGCCCGGTGATCCTGGTGGCCGGCACGAACGGCAAGGGCAGCACGGCGGCCATGATCGACTCGCTGCTGCGGGCACTGGGCCTGCGGGTCGGCCGCTACTCCAGCCCGCACCTGGGCGACGTCACCGAACGGATCATGCTCGACGGCGAGCCGATTCCTCCCGCGCGTTTCGACGAACTCGTCGAGCAGACCGGGCCGCTGGTGGAGCTGGTGGACGGCCAGCTCATCGACGGCATCCGGATGACCTTCTTCGAGGTGATGACGGCGCTGGCCTACGCCGCCTTCGCCGACGCGCCGGTGGATGTCGCCGTGGTCGAGGTGGGCCTGGGCGGACGCTGGGACGCCACGAACGTCGTGGACGCCGAGGTGGCGGTCGTGTGCCCGATCGACTTCGACCACATGCACCTGCTCGGCAGCACGCTGGCCGAGATCGCCGCGGAGAAGGCCGGCATCATCAAGCCGGGCTCGAAGGCCGTGCTCGCCGCGCAGCAGCCGGACGCGGCGCGCGTGCTGCTGGCCCGGTGCGCCGAGGTGGGCGCGGAGGTGCTCCGTGAGGGGATGGAGTTCGGCCTGATCAGCCGTGCGCCCGGCGTCGGCGGCCAGGTGCTGCGGCTGGAGACGGCCGAGGGCCCGCTGGGTGACCTGCTGCTGCCCCTCTTCGGGGCGCACATGGCGCAGAACGCGGCCCTCGCGGTCGCTGCGGCGGAGGCCTTCCTGGGTGGCCGGCCGCTCCCCGCCGACGTGATCGCGGAAGGGCTCGAACAGGTGCGCGCCCCGGCCCGCCTGGAAGTGGTGCGACGTTCCCCGACGGTCGTGCTGGACACCTGCCACAACCCGCACGGCGCCCGGGCCACGATCGACGCGCTCGCCGAGGCCTTCGACTTCCACCCGCTGGTGCTCGTGGTCGCGATGATGGCCGACAAGGACGTCGACGGGGTGCTGTCGATCTTCGGAGAGGCCGCCACGACCCTCGTCTGCACCGGCATCGCGTCCACGGACCGCGCGCTGGCCCCGGAGGCGCTGGCCGAGCGGGCGTCCGGTGTCGTGGGCGCCGACCGTGTGCTCGTCGCGGCGACGATGACGGAGGCGATCGAGACCGCCGTCCGCCTGGCCGACGAGGCCGGCCCCGGCGCCGGGGTACTCATCGCGGGCTCGGTGTACGCGGCCGGCGAGGCCCGGGCGCTGCTGGTGCACGAATCGTCGGAGGACGGGGCGGACGCCGGCTTCGTCGAGCTGGACGACTGGTCGGTCGGAGAGGCGGACGAGCAGTGAGGCTCGCCGCCACCAATCCGATGGGCCGGGCGATGCTGAGCATCCTCGCGTTCGAGGCGATCGTGTTCGGCCTGGCGATCCCCGGCATGATCCAGGTCTCCGAGGTCTCGGTGGGTACGGCCTTCGCCCTCGGCCTCGGCGCCGCCGCGCTCGCGATCCTCGCCGCCGCCCTGCTGAGGCGTCCGCCCGGCTACCTGCTGGGCTGGCTCACCCAGGTCGCGGCGATCGCGCTCGGCCTCGCCACCCCGATGATGTACGCCGTCGGCGGCATGTTCGCGCTGCTGTGGGTGGTGTGCTTCGCGCTCGGCCGCCGGATCGAATCGACACCGCCCGCCGGACCTCCGGCCTAGGGAGGCGGACGGTATGGTGCGGGCCATGACCGATCTGCAACGGACCCTCGTCCTGCTCAAGCCGGACGCGGTTCGCCGCGGCCTCGCCGGTACGATCCTCGCCCGCTACGAGGCGAAGGGCCTGGCCGTGGTGGCCCTGGAGTTCCGGCACGCGGACGCCGCGATGGCCGACCGCCACTACGCCGATCACGTCGAGAAGCCGTGGTACCCGCCGCTGCGGGACTACTTCACCAGCGGGCCGCTGGTGGCGCTGGTGCTGGAGGGCCCGACGGCGGTCGAGGTCGTGCGCCTGATGAACGGTGTGACGAACTCCGCCGTGGCCGCGCCGGGCACGATCCGCGGTGACTTCTCGCTGTCGAACCGGGAGAACCTCGTGCACGCGTCCGACTCGGAGGAGTCGGCTGCCCGGGAGGTCGCGCTGTGGTTCCCGAACCTGGTCTGAACGAGCCGGAGCCCGGTGCCCAGCCGGTGCCCGGCGTCCAGCCGGTGCCCGGAGTCCGGCCGGTGCCCGGCGCTGCTGTCCCGCCGCAGGGGCCGCCCTGGCCGGGCCAGGGCTGGACCCCGCCGGTCGCGGCGCCCGCCAACCCGCAACAGCAGTGGGGCCCGCCACCGCCGTACGCGCCCGGTGCCCCGTACTACGGCGTCCCCCAGCCGGTCGGGCCCGCGCCGAAACCTCCCGCCCTGCCCACGACACCGCGGGAGTACCACGAGTTCTTCCGGGCGCCCCGGTTCCGCTGGTGGAAGCCGCTGGCCGCGATCGGCATCTTCCTCGGTGGTGTCGTCCTGACCACCCTGATGACGATCCCGATCATCGCGATCGACGTCGCCAGCGGGCGCCTCGACCTGCAGAAGGCGCAGGCGGGCGAGATCGAGATGACCCCGCTGCTGTTCCTCGTCAACAACCTCGTGCTGGCGTTGTGGGTGCCGCTCTCCCTGCTCACCGCCTGGGCCGCGTTCCAGCAGCGCCCGAAGTGGCTCTCCTCCATCCAGGGAGGTTTCCGGTGGCGGCTGTTCGGACGGTTCGCGCTGATCGCGGTCGTCGTCCTCGGCCTCTCGACGGGCGTCCAGATCGTCCTCGAGGGCGGAGTCGGCGGGCTGGCCTGGAACTCCGACTCCCTCTTCCTGATCGTGACCATCGTGCTCACCACGCCGTTCCAGGCGGCGGGGGAGGAGTACACCCTGCGCGGGCTGGGCGCGCGCACCATCGGCTCGTGGTTCGGCTCGCGGCGGGCCGGCCTGATCGTCGCCACGGTCGTGACCTCGGTCATCTTCATGCTGCTGCACGGCGCGGGCGATCCGTGGCTCAACTCCTTCTACCTGCTGTTCGCGGTCGTGAGTTCGGTCATGGTCTGGCGGACCGGTGGGCTGGAGGCCTCGATCGCGCTGCACGTGGTGAACAACCTGATCGGCGAGGCGTTCCTGCCGTTCAGCTCGCTCAGCGGCATCTTCGACCGCCAGGCCGGTGTGGCCGGACCGGAGACCCTGTGGCAGATGGGCGCCATCGTGGTGGTCGGCGGCCTCGTGCTCTGGCAGGCGGAACGCCTCAAGCTGTCCCGCACCGCAGCACCTGCTGCCCCCGCCCCGGCAGAGCTTTCAAAGCCCGGCGGGGTATTCTGGAACTCTTCGCACACGATCGCGTGAGGTGGGGCGAGAGATGACCAATGACGTGATGAACAGGCTCGATGCCGCGAGTGCACTGAAATGGCTGAGGGCACAGATCCGGCCACGGTCAGGGCGCACGCTCGTCGGAGTCGACGGCGTGGACGGTGCCGGCAAGACGACGTTCGCCGACGAACTCGCCGACCTGTTGCGCGAATCGGGGCTCGAGGTGATCCGGATCTCGATGGACGACTACCTGAACCCGCGGTCGGTGCGCTACGCGCAGGGACGGTCGTCGGCGAAGGGCTACTTCGAGGACAGCTACGACTACGAGCGGTTCACCGACGAGGTGCTCGAACCCCTGGGCCACGAGGGCTCGGGCCGCTACCGGACCGCCGCCTACGACCTCGACTCGGAGTCCGAGGTGCACTCGCCCTGGCAGATCGCCCCCGACGACGCGGTCGTGATCATCGACGGCATGTTCATCCACCGCGACGAACTCTGCGCCAGCCGCAGCAAGAAGGTCTGGGACATCTCGGTGTGGCTCGAGGTGCCGTTCGAGGAGTCCTTCCACCGGATGGCGGAGCGGGAGGAGAAGATCACCCCCGATCCGGAGGCCCCGGGCAACGCCCGCTACTACCAGGGCCAGTTGCTCTACCTCGAGTCCTGCGATCCGGCGCACCGCGCGGACATCGTCGTGGAGAACGCGGCCCCGCACTCCCCGGTGATCGACTGATCCCCGTGGTGGTCGCCTGACGGTGCTCCCGACGGTCGAGGCGTCCGAGGCGGAGGAGCACGCCTCCCTCCTGCTCGGTCGGCTGCGGGCGCTCGCGGATCCGGACAACGTGGCCGGTATGGCCCGCTACGGCATCAACTCCACCGGCACGCTCGGCGTGTCGATGCCCGCGTTGCGGGGGCTGGCGCGCGAGCTGCGTCCACTGCGTCGTACGCGGCCGGGGTTCGTGCACGAGGTGGCCGCGCAGCTGTGGGCGTCCGGCGTTCACGAGGCCCGGATCCTCGCCGGGCTGGTCGACGTGCCGGCGCTGGTCACGCCCGAACAGGCGGACGCGTGGGTCGCTGACCTCGACTCCTGGGACGTCTGCGACCAGGTCTGCGGGCTGTTCGCGTCCACCCCGTTCGCCTACGCGAAGGTCGGCCAGTGGACGGCGGCGGAGCCCGAGTTCACCAAGCGGGCCGGCTTCGTGGTGGTCTGCGCGCTCGCCGTGCACGACAAGGCCGCGCCCGACCAACGACTGATCGATCTGCTGCCGCTGGTCGTCCGGGAGTGCACCGACGGTCGCAACTTCGTGAAGAAGGCCGTGAACTGGGCGCTGCGCCAGGTCGGCAAGCGTTCGACGACCTGCCACGGGGCCGCCGTCGCGACCGGCGAGGAGATCCTGGTCCGGCACCCGACCTCGGCGTCCGCCCGCTGGATCGCCCGCGACGCCCTGCGCGAACTGCGCAGCGACGCCGTGCTCGCCCGCCTCGCTACGCGCAGGTGAGGACGCTACGCGTCGATCGGTAGCGTCGTCGACCTCCGCGTAGCGTCGCGGGGGGATCGGGGGCAGTTCTTCGCCCGGGGCCCGGTTCGGCATCCCGGCCCGCCTTGATTACGCTGGTGCGATCATGACCATGACCGTCGAATCGCTCTACCCGAGGCTCGAGCCGCTGCTGGCGCAGGTCAGCAAGCCGGTGCAGTACATCGGGGGCGAGGTGAACTCGGTGAGCAAGGACTTCGCCGCTGCCGAGGTTCGCTGGGCCCTGATGTACCCGGACGCCTACGAGGTGGGCCAGCCGAACCAGGGCCTGGCCATCCTGTACGAACTGCTCAACGAGCGCGGCTGGATGCTCGCCGAGCGCACGTTCTCGATCTGGCCGGACCTGGCCGCCCTGATGCGCCGCCACGGCCTGCCGCAGTTCACGCTCGAGAACCACCTGCCCGTCCGCGCGTTCGACGTGCTCGGGGTGAGTTTCTCCACCGAACTCGGCTACACGAACCTGCTCGAGGCCATCGACCTGGCCGGCATCGCCCTGCACGCCGCGGACCGCGGCGAGGACGAGCCGATCGTGGTCGCCGGCGGTCACGCGGCGTTCAACCCGGAGCCGATCGCGGACTTCATCGACGCCGCCGTCCTCGGCGACGGGGAGGAGGCGGCGCTGGTCGTCTCCGACATCGTCCGGGAGTGGAAGGCCTCCGGACGCCCGGACGGCCGGCGCGGTCTCCTGCTGCGCCTGGCCACCAGCGGGGTCGCGTACGTGCCGGGGCTCTACGACGTCGCCTACGGCGCGGACGGGGCGATCGCGTCCGTGCGTCCGAACGCCCCCGGCGTGCCGGCGAAGGTGGCCAAGCACACCCTGATGGAACTCGACGAGTGGCCCTACCCGGCGAAGCCGGTCGTGCCGCTGGCCGAGACCGTGCACGAGCGGTACTCGGTGGAGATCTTCCGGGGCTGCACCCGCGGCTGCCGGTTCTGCCAGGCGGGCATGATCACCCGCCCGGTGCGGGAGCGGAACATCGAGACGATCGGCACCATGGTCGCCGGCGGGATCGCCGCCACCGGGCTGGACGAGGTCGGCCTGCTCAGCCTCTCCAGCGCCGACCACTCCGAGATCGGGCCGGTCACCAGGCAGCTCGCCGACCGGTACGAGGGCAGTTTCGTCTCGCTGTCGCTGCCCAGCACCCGGGTGGACGCCTTCAACATCGACCTCGCCAACGAACTGTCCCGCAACGGCCGGCGCTCGGGCCTCACCTTCGCCCCCGAGGGCGGCTCGGAGCGGATGCGC
>JAXGTK010000055.1:0-14153 GCA_040774965.1 Propionicimonas sp.
AGCTTTCGAATGAAAGTCGAGTGGTCGCCAGGCGATTGGCTGGACGGAGTTGCGGAACCATGCGGCATCCCTTACGATTGAATCGATAAAGGATCTAAAGCGAAAGTAAAACGAAAGGGACGGTCGATGTCGATCGAGCGCAGTGAGCGCGAGTCCCTGATCCTTGCCCGCCTGGCCAGGGAGGGTTCCCTCACGGTCGCCAGCCTGTCCAGGCAGCTCGGCGTCTCCGAGGTCACGATTCGCGCCGACCTGCGCACGCTCGAGGACCAGGGCCTGCTCGCCCGCACCCACGGCGGTGCGGAGGCCACCGGCTACCGCAACGTGCTGGAACGCCAGTTGCAGCACTCGGCCGAGAAGGAACGGGTCGCGGCCGCCGCGGCCGGCCTCGTGCGCGACAACGACGTGATCATGATCGAGGCGGGCACCACCTGCGCCGAGATCGTGGCCCACCTGGGCGGCCTCCGCGGCGTGCGGATCCTGACCAACTCGACGCTCGTGCTGCGGCACGCGCGGCTGTACCCGTCCCTCACCGTCGTGCTCACCGGCGGCACCTTCAACCGGGCCAGCGAGTCCCTGGTCGGCCCCGGGGCACTCGCCGCGCTGGAGGCGTTCAACGTCCGGCTCGCCTTCTTCGGCACGGACGGCTTCAGCGCCGGCCTCGGACTGACCACGGCGTTCGCCGAGGGCGCCGAGGTGATCCGCGCGATGCGCGCGCGGGCCAACGAGTCGTGGCTCGTGGCCGACTCCAGCAAGTACGGCAAGGCCGGCTTCGTCAGTGTCATGGACCTCGCCGACCTCACCGGCGTGATCACCGACTCCGCGCTGTCGCCGGAGTCGCAGGCAGAACTCAGCAACAGCGGTCTCGACGTCCGCTTCGTCTAGGAAACAGGAGAACCAATGGCCCAGGTAGTGGTGATGCCCCAGCTCGGCAACACGGTGGAGTCGTGCCTGATCACCACCTGGCTCGTCGCGGTCGGTGACGAGGTCACCGAGTCGACGCTGCTGTGTGAGATCGAGACCGACAAGTCCTCGATGGAGGTGCCCGCGGGCGTCTCCGGGACGGTGCTCGCGCTGCTCGCCGAAGAGGGCGACGACGTGCCGGTGAAGGAGCCGCTGGTGATCGTCGGCGCGCCCGGCGAGGACATCTCGGGCCTGGCCCCGACATCGGTGCCTGAGGAACCGGCGACGGTCGAGACCGCTCCTTCAACGGTCCCTGAGGAACCGGCGACGAAGGAGCCGGTGTCACGAAGGGCCGCCGACGCCGGTGCTCCCGCCGTCTCGCCCCGTGCCCGCGGGCTCGCCGCGTCCCGGGGGATCGCGGCCGACCAACTGGCCGGCACCGGACCGCAGGGCCGCGTGATCGAGCGCGACGTGCAGGCCGCCGTCGCCGCGGGACCGGGCCTCACCGCCGGCGCCCGCGCGCAGGCCGAGGGCTTCGTGCCCGGAGCGGCCGGTTCCGGGATCGGCGGACGGGTCACCCGCGCCGACCTGGCCGCCGGGCCGGTCGCCGAGGAGCCGGCGAGGGACGCCCTTCGTGACAGCCGCTCGTCCCTCGCGGCTTCCTCAGGGACCGCTGGCCAGTTCCCGGGCGCCTACACCGACACCCCGCTCAAGGGCATCCGCAAGGTGATCGCCGAGCGGATGATGAACAGCCTCGCCACGTCCGCGCAGCTCACCTACACCGCGACTGCGCCGGCGGCCGGCCTGCTCACGCTGCGCAAGCGGCTGAAGAACGCCGGCGACCCCGAACTCGCCGCGGTCACCATCGGCGACCTGGTCGGCTACGCGACGGTGAAGACGCTCGCGAAGCACCCGGTCGTGAATGCCCACGTCTTTGACGGGGTGCTGCGCACCTTCGAGAACGTCCACCTCGGCATGGCCGTCGACACCCCGCGCGGCCTCCTCGTCCCGACGCTGCGGTTCGCCGACACGCTCACCCTGCGCGAGTTCTCGGTACGGTCCAAGGCCCTGGCGAACGAGGCGATTGGCGGCTCGATCAACCCCGACCTGCTCAGTGGCGCGACGTTCACCGTCTCCAACCTCGGCGCGTTCGGGATCGAGTCGTTCACGCCGCTGCTGAACGTGCCGCAGGCCGCCATCCTCGGCGTCGACGCGATCTTCCCGCGCGCCGTGGTCAACGCGGACGGTTCGGTGGGCGCCGAACAGCGGATCGGGTTCTCGCTGACCGCCGACCACCAGGTGATCGACGGCGCGGACGCCGCCCGTTACCTGAAGGACCTGTGCGCGGCGATCGCCGACATCGACCTGACCGTGCTCGGCTGAGAGGGACGGAAAATGGCTGACTACGACGTGATCATCCTGGGCGGCGGCCCCGGCGGCTACCTGGCCGCCGAGCGGCTCGGGCACGCGAAGAAGACCGTGCTGCTGGTCGAGCAGGAGTCCCTCGGCGGCACCTGCCTGAACGTGGGCTGCATCCCCACCAAGTCGCTGCTGAACTCGGCGAAGCTCTACGCCCACGCGCTGCACTCCGAGCAGTACGGCGTGACCGCGACCGGCGTCGCCTACGACTGGACGCAGGTGCAGGCGTGGAAGGCCGACGTGGTCGGCAAGCTCGTCGCCGGCGTCGGCGCGTCCGAGAAGCGGGCCGGGGTCGAGGTCGCCAACGCCCACGGCACCCTGGTCGCGCCCGGCGTGGTCGAGGTCGCCGGGGAGCGGAAGACGGCCGACCACGTGATCGTCGCCACCGGCTCGGTCCCGGTGATGCCGCCCATCCCGGGCGCGAAGGACAACCCGCTGGTCGTCGACTCCACGGGCCTGCTCGCGGTCGCCGACGTGCCGAAGCGGCTCGTCGTGATCGGCGGTGGCGTGATCGGGGTCGAGTTCGCGTCGCTGTTCGCCGCGTTCGGTGCCCAGGTCGAGGTGGTCGAGATGCTGCCCGAGATCGTCCCGTTCATGGACGACGACCTGGCCGGACGGCTGCGCAAGGCCCTCACCGGCGTCACGTTCCGGCTCGGCTGCCGCGTGACCGGCATCGAGGGCGCGACCGTGGTCTACACCGACGCCAAGGGTGCCGAGCAGCGCGCCGAGGCCGACCTGGTGCTGATGGCGGTCGGGCGGCGTCCGCTCGTCCAGGGCTGGGGCGCGGAGGAGGCCGGCCTCGAGGTCGGCCCGCGCGGGGTGGTCGTGGACGACACCATGCGCACCAACCTGCCGAACACCTGGGCCGTCGGGGACGTCACCGGACGCAGCCTGCTCGCCCACGCCGCCTACCGGATGGGCGAGATCGCCGCCGCGCACATCATCGACCCGGTCGCCGCGAGGCGGAACGGCCAGAGGCTGCGCACCGACACCATCCCGTGGGCCGTCTACTCCATGCCCGAGGCCGCCGGCGTCGGGCTCACCGAGGCCCAGGCCCGGGAGAGGGGCCACGACGTGGTCACCGCCACCGTGCCGCTGGCCGTCTCCGGACGCTTCGTCGCCGAGAACGGCGTGCGCGGACCCGGCGCGGTGAAGCTGATCGCCGATCGCGGCACCCGCGCCGTCCTCGGCGTCCACATGCTCGGCAGCTACGCCCCCGAGACCATCTGGGGCGCCGCGGCCGTACTCGAGACCGAACTCACCATCGACGACCTGCGCCAGGTCGTCTTCCCCCACCCGACTGTGTCCGAAGGCATCCGCGAGGCTGCCTGGGCCATCACCGACTGAGCCATCCACCACGGACGGTCCCTGAGGAGCCGGCGAGGAACGAGCCGGTGTCACGAAGGGCCACCCACGATCTGACGAAGAAGAAGGAAGACATGCCCAAGTCACTGAACGTGAACCCGGCCGAGGTCCGCAAGGCCTCGACGATCACCGTCCCGCCGATCCCGGTGAACGCGTACTCCCAGGACTTCGCCGCGGCGAAGAAGCGCTACGGCGCGGACGGCCTCGTCGCGATGCTGCACGACATGATCGCGATCCGGCAGTTCGAGTCGATGCTCAACTCGATCAAGACCACCGGCGGGTGGCAGGGCATCGAGTACAACCACAAGGGCCCGGCCCACCTGTCCGCCGGCCAGGAGGCCGCCGCGGTCGGACAGGCCGCCGAACTGGACGCCGACGACTACATCTTCGGCTCGCACCGCAGCCACGGCGAGATCCTCGCCAAGTCGTTCTCGGCCGCCCGCAAGATGGACGCCGACAAGCTCCAGGGCGTCATGTCCGGCTTCCTCGGCGGCGACACCCTGCGCTACGCGGAGAAGATCGGCTACGACACCGCTGCGGAACTCACCGAGAACTTCATCCTGTTCGGCACCCTCGCCGAGATCTTCGCCCGCAAGGTGGGCTTCAACCGCGGCATGGGCGGCTCCATGCACGCGTTCTTCACGCCGTTCGGCTCCATGCCCAACAACGCCATCGTCGGCGGCTCCGCCCCGATCGCGAACGGCTCGGCCCTGTACAAGCGGGTGAACCGGCAGCCCGGCATCGTGATCGCCAACATCGGCGACGCGTCCATGGGCTGCGGGCCGGTGTGGGAGGCGATGACCTTCTCGGCCATGGACCAGTTCCGGCAGCTGTGGCGTGCGGAGGACGGCGGCAACCCGCCGATCCTGTTCAACTTCTTCAACAACTTCTACGGCATGGGCGGCCAGACCGACGGCGAGACCATGGGCTACGACATCCTCGCCCGGGTGGGCGCGGGCGTGAACCCCGAAGCCATGCACGCCGAACGCGTGGACGGCTACGACCCGCTCGCCGTCGCGGACGCCATCAAGCGCAAGAAGGAGCTCCTGCTGGAGGGCCGCGGGCCTGTCCTGCTGGACACCATCACCTACCGGATCTCCGGGCACTCCCCGTCCGACGCCTCCAGCTACCGCACCCGCGAGGAGATCGAGGCGTGGGAGGCCGCCGACTCGATCACGTCCTTCGCCGACCTGCTGGTGAACAAGAAGGTGCTGAAGCGGGCCGAGGTGGACGACCTGCACGCGCGGATCGTCGACCGGCTCACCCGGGTGCTGGCGCTGGCGTCCAACGACGCCGAGTGCGAGCGGGTGGACGCCACCTACATCGAGGCGAAGATGCTCTCCAACGGGCACGTGGAGGCCTTCGGCGGCGGCGAGGAGCCCGAGCTGAACGAGCCGCTGGCCGAGAACGCCCGCGTCCAGGCCATCGCGAAGAAGGTCCGCACCGCGAAGGACGCGGACGGCAAGCCGGTCTCCAAGGTGCGCATGTACCAGTTCCGCGACGGCCTGTTCGAGGCCATGGCGCACCGGTACGCGATCGACCCGACGATGTGCGCCTGGGGCGAGGAGAACCGCGACTGGGGCGGCGCGTTCGCCGTCTACCGCGGCCTGACCGAGCTGCTGCCGTACCGGCGGCTGTTCAACTCGCCGATCTCCGAGGCCGCGATCGTCGGCGCCGGCGTGGGCTACGCGTTGAGCGGCGGCCGCGCGGTGGTCGAGCTGATGTACTGCGACTTCCTCGGTCGCGCCGGTGACGAGGTGTTCAACCAGATGGCGAAGTGGCAGTCGATGTCGGCGGGCCTGCTGAAGATGCCGCTGGTGCTGCGGGTGAGCGTCGGCAACAAGTACGGTGCCCAGCACTCCCAGGACTGGTCGGCGCTGGTCGCGCACATCCCGGGCCTGAAGGTGTACTTCCCGTCCACCCCGACCGATGCCAAGGGCATGCTGAACCTCGCCCTGGCCGGCACCGACCCGGTGGTGTTCCTGGAGAGCCAGCTGCTCTACGACATCGGCGAGCAGTTCGAGGCCGACGGCGTGCCGGAGGGCTACTACGAGACGCCCGAGGGGGAGCCGGCGATCCGCCGCGAGGGCACCGACGTCACCATCGCCACGCTCGGCGCCACCCTGTACCGGGCGCTGGAGGCGGCGGACATCCTGGCCGAGAAGTACGGCATCTCCGCCGAGGTGATCGACCTGCGCTTCGTCGCCCCGCTCGACTACACGAAGATCGTGGAGTCCGTGAAGAAGACCGGACGCCTGGTGCTGGCCTCGGACGCGGTGGCCCGCGGGAACTTCCTGCAGACCGTCGCCACCGACATCCAGAACCTCGCCTTCGACGCCCTGGACGCCCCGGTCGTCGTGGTCGGCGCCCGCAACCACATCACCCCGGCGCCGGAGCTGGAGGACCTGTTCTTCCCGCAGGCCGGCTGGATCGTGGACGCCATCCACGAGCGGATCCTGCCGCTGCCCGGCCACGTCCCGGGCGCGAACTTCACCGACGGCGAGCTGATCCGCCGGACCCGCCTCGGCGTCTAGGCGTCCCACTGCGCCGAACGCCTCTGTTTCCGTCGAGCGCCTCTGCCCGAGCACAGGCGTTCGACCGGAACGCAGGCGTTCAGCGAGAGTAGGGTCGGTTCCGGAACCGAGGAGGTAGACATGGCCGACCTGAGCGGCAAGAAGGTGGCGTTCCTGCTCAAGCGGGGCGTCGAGCAACCCGAGCTGACCGAGCCGTGGGCGACGCTGGAGAGCGCCGGCGCACAGCCCGTCCTGGTGTCGGAGGAGCCGGGCACGATCACCGCGCTGATCCACGACTGGGAACGCGGCGACGACTTCACCGTCGACCTCACCCTGGACGAGGCGAACCCCGACGACTACGACGCGCTGGTCCTGCCCGGCGGCACGCTGAACGCCGACAAGATCCGCACCAACCCGAAGGCGATCGCGTTCGTCCGCGCCTTCATGGACGCCGGCAAGCCGGTCGCCTCCATCTGCCACGGGCCGTGGATCCTGATCGAGGCGGGCGCCGTGCCGGGCCGCACGATCACGTCCACCACCCGGATCGCGACCGACCTGCGCAACGCGGGGGCGACCTGGGTCGATGCGGAGGTGGTCGTGGACGGCAACCTGGTCAGCAGCCGCAGCCCGCGTGACCTGCCCGCGTTCAACGCCGCGCTCGTCGAGGCGGTGGCCGGGGCCTGAGGCGGCCTATGCTCCCTGCGTGACCCGTGAGGACCTCGCGAACCTTGCGCTGCTGCGCCGCGCCCGCGACCTGATGGACCGCGAGTTCGCGCGTCCGCTGGACGTGGCCCAGGTCGCACGCTCCGCGCTGATGTCGCCCGCCCACTTCACGCGCCAGTTCCGGGCGGCCTACGGCGAGACGCCCTACGCCTACCTGATGACCCGGCGCATCGAGCGGGCCAAGGCCCTGCTCCGGGGCGGCGAACTGAGCGTCACCGAGGTCTGCCTGGCGGTCGGCTGTTCGTCACTGGGCTCGTTCAGCGCCCGGTTCACCGAGGTCGTGGGCGAGACCCCGACCGTCTACCGCGCCCGCAACCACGACGCGCTCGCCCGGACGCCCGGCTGCCTCGCCCGGCAGGTGGACCGCCCGCGCCGCAGATCGGGCAGGAACGGAGAAGCGCCCGCCGCCGCGAGTGCCTAGGTTGGGCGCATGGACCTCACCCTCTCCACCTGCTTCGTGCAGGTCACCGACCCGGACGCCGCGCTCGCGTTCTACCACGGGACCCTCGGTCTGCAGGTGTTCAACGACGTCGCCAAGGGCGACGCCCGCTGGATCACAGTCGGCTCGCCGGCGCAGCCCGGAGTCGTGCTCGTGATCACGAACCACGTGAACGGCAGCCCCTCCGACAACGACACGGTCGCCGCGCTCATCGCCAAGGGCGCCATGAACGGCGTCCACTTCCACACCGGCGACCTGGACGCCACCTTCGCCCGGATCCGCGAGGCCGGCGCCGAGGTGGTCTCCGAGCCCGCCGAACAGCCGTGGGGGACGCGGGACTGCGCGGTGCGCGACCCGTCCGGCAACCTGGTCAGGATCGACCAGCCGCCCGCCGGTTGGTCCTGAGCGGGGGAGCGGGTCAACCGACCCGCAGCCGGTACCAGCCGTTGAGGGCCGCGCGGTGCCAGCTCGCCGGCAGCAGGCCACGCAGGACGTGGTCGCCGCGCCGGGCCAGGGGCAGCAGGACGGGGGCGAGCCGGCGCCGACGCGACGGGGCCGCCGACGAGGCGGACGGGTCCCTCGCGATCGAGGGCATCCGCGCGCGGGTGCTGCGCACGGCCACGCGTCCGCTCAGGTAGGGGCCCGCGGCCACGCGACGACTCGGCCGCAGGCCCGGATCCACCGCGGTGAGCTCGGTGACCCGGTCGACGATCCGGGTCACCGGCGGGACCCCGCCGCCCACGAAGACGTCCTCCAGCCAGGCGGGGTCCGCGCTCGGGATCCGGTCGGCGTCGACGTCGTCGAAGGTGGTCAGGAGCCCGGACGGCATCAGCACCTGGTTGCCGTGCTTCTCGTGGATGCCGAAGTCGGCGATGAAGGCCGTCCGCACGCCCGCCCCGATCGCCTCCAGCCCCGCCGTCGACGAGACGGTGAGCAGCAGGTCGGTGCGGGGCAGCAGGTCGGTGATCCGCTCGTAGGTGATCGCGAAGTTCGCCGGGGTGCGGCCCAGCCGGCGCACCAGCGTCTCGGGGTGGTCCTGCATGACGTGGAAGGTGCCCTCGTCAGGACGGTGGCGCGGCTTCAGCAGCACCGTCCGCTCGGGATGGGACGCGGCGTGCCCGATCAGCCGCTGGTAGGCGTAGGCGCGGTCCCAGCGGAAGCCCGGCACCGTCGGCTGGTCGGCGAACACCACCGTGCGGACCGGCCCGTCGCGGGGCGGGGACGGACGGTCCGGCAGCAGCGGCAGCCCGCTGAGCAGCAGGTTGTCCGGGGCGATGCCGAGGCGCCGCCCGGCCTCGGTGAACTCGCGCAGGTTGTCCGCGGAGTTCACCGCGATCACGTCCGACCCGGCGCGGTCGAGGTAGCCGGCGACGAGCTTCTCGATGATGATGCCGACCCAGCCGGTGACCACCACGGGCTCGTGGCTGCCCGGCGAGGTCCGGCGCAGCAGCTCCAGTTCGTCGGTGAAGCGCGCCGCGAGCGTGCCCTGGACGGCCAGGACCACACAGTCGGCCTCGCGGGACCGGCGCAACAGCTCCGCCCACGGCAGCCGTTCGACACAGTCGGCTCCGGCGGCGGCCACCTGGTCCGCCGACAGCGAGTGCCGCACGTCCGTGGGCACGACCACCGTGTACTCCCAGCCCTGGGCGGCGAACTCTCCGGCGAGGGCCATCGCCCACTTGAGCTGCGAGTCGTACGCAGCCACCAGGACCACCTGCCGCGTCACCGCGCCCCTTCCCTCCGGACTGTTCCCGAAGCTAGGCGGCCGTGGTGAACGAGAGCAGGCACCCGGGCCGCCGGCACGTGAACGCCGCCCGGACGGACGCCGGCCCGTGACCGCGCGGGGCGGCCACGGGCCGGGAGGGTGGCTCGTCCTACTTCCTGATCGTGAAGTAGTCCTTCACGGACCCGCTCATCACGCCCGGTCCCGTCCAGTCGGACGAGGCGGACCGCGACCCGGACGTCGACTTGTAGGCGAGGTGGCCGGTCACCGAGGCGTTCGACGTCTGCGACTCCAGGCTGGAGACCAGGTCGTCGAAGCTCACGTAGCTCGGGCTGCTCTCGTCCCAGTAGTAACAGATGATCGTGCCGTCGGAGTACTCCTCGCAGTCACCGTTGGCCTGGCTGGTCGCGGAGACCTTGTAGGTGCCGCTCCTGCGGGCCTTCTTGACCAGCTTGATCGTGACCGGGTCGCCGGTGCTGGTCGTGCTGGTGGTCCTGCCGTTCTTCTGCAACGTGTACTCCGGACGCAGCGAGTAGGTGCCGCCGGCCTTGAGCCTGCTGCCGTCCAGCGAGCCCCACGTCCCGGTCGGGTCCTGGACCTGGACGTCCGAGGGCCGGTAGGTGAGGGCGTCCTCGCTGACCAGCTTCATCGTGACGTCGACACCGGTGATGGTGACGTCCTCGAAGTCGTTGTACTGGATCGCCCACACGTCGTCGGCCGGGTCGGTCGAGATGGAGTCGGCGAAGAAGTCGGAGTCCGCGACGACCTGGGACGCGCTCATCGAGCCGTCGGTGCCGTCCCCTCGCTGGTAGTTGATCGTCCAGCTGATCTCGCCGGTTCCCGTGTAGTACTCGTCGAGTTGCTCGTAGGCGGCCTGGCCGATCAGCGCCGCCACCGCGGCGGCGGTCAGCAACGGGTAGCCGACCGTGGTGTGGAAGCTGCCCACGGTGGCGCCGGACGGGTCCTGCACGGTGAGGGACACCGGCGTTCCGGTGACGGTGCCGATGGTGCCCCTGATGCCGACCAGGCGGTCCTGGGTGACCATGCCGACCGGTGCGCCGAACGCGGAGACCTGCTTGTACGAGCCGTAGGTGCCGGTGGCGTCGGGCACGATCAGGGCGGTCGACGCGTTCGCCATCAGCAGCGACGTCGTCCCCTCGAAATCCATCGGGTGCCCGAACGCGTACACGGTGTCGCCGCAGATCGCGGTGACGGTGCCGATCGCACCGGCGACCAGGTCGGCGTCCGCGTACAGCGCGGCGATGGTCCCCCCGGCCACCAGGGGCGCGGTCACGCTCGTGGACTGGGCCGCCGCGGGCGTGAAGCTCCCGCTCCGCAGCAGGCTCGTGCCCCGGGCCTTCGGAGTGCGGGCGAACGTGCGGTTGATGAACGCGTTGGTGGCGGCGCCCGCCCCACCGGCGACGTTCACGGTCTTCACCTCGGACAGGCTCGTTCCGGTGAGGCTCGTGCCGGCCACGGTGACGCCGGCGGCGGACACCCTGAGGTTCGAGCCGGTCACCCTCACCTTCGCGGAGGTGCCGACCACGGTGCTGCCGATCGAGGCCATGTACTCGGCCGGGGTGACGCCGGCGACCGGCAGGTTGTCGTCGTTGAGGCTGTAGGAGACGGCGCCGATCAGCTTGCCGTCCGTGGTGTAGACCGGCGAGCCCGACATGCCGGCCCAGATCCCGGCGGCCTTCAGGCCGTCGGCGCCCGTGCCGTCGATCACGTCGCTGTGCAGGCGGAACAGCAGCAGGTCCTTGTTCATGCCGATGCCGTTGGCGATGTAGCCGATGTAGTCGCCGGTGAACTCCGACGGGGTGGTGCCCGTGGTGACGGACAGGCCGGTGACGGTGGTGCCGGCGGTGAACGCCTCGACGTCGGCGACCGGTGCGTAGGGCTGGGTGTCGTCGGAGCAGAAGTACGTCTCGGCAGCGTGGGCGGCGGGAGCGCCGGTGATGCTCAGGCCGACACCGAGCGCGGCGGCGGCGATCCCGGCGACGAGCCGGGTGACCGGGGAGTTCGCTCCCCGCAGGGGCAGGTGCACTGTGGTTCCCTTCTGGGAGGTGGCCCGTGATCGGGGTGGCTGACGTTCGGGGGCCGGCCACCTCGAATGGCCCCGCGTCGGATCAACTGTCGCTGCCGGAGGCCGAATTCCCGAACAGGCACGCAGATGTCGAACACTTTCGTGCAAACGCGTCGTACCGCACTCGCTCGCGAGTGTTCGAGGAGAAGTCAGGCGCGGGAGCGGCTGACTTCGTAGAGGGCGATCGCCGCAGCCACGGACGCGTTCAGCGACTCCACCGCGGACTGGATCGGGATGTGCACGAGCACGTCGCAGTTCTCGCGGACCAGCCGGGCCAGTCCCTCGCCCTCGGAACCGACGACCAGCAGCAGGGGCCCGTCGATACCGGCGAAGCCCGCGATGTCGGTCTCGGCCTCGCCGGCGAGCCCGACCACGGTGAAGCCGGCCTCGGCCCAGGTCTTCAGGGTCCGGTTGAGGTTCGTCACGCGGGCCACCGGGACGCGCGCCGCGGCGCCCGCCGAGGTCTTCCAGGCCGCCGCCGTCATCTGGGCCGAGCGGCGCTCGGGGATGATCACGCCGTGCGCGCCGAAGGCGGCGGCGCTGCGCACGATCGCGCCGAGGTTGCGCGGGTCGGTGATCGAGTCGCACGCGACGACCAGCCCGGGCGTCGGGGCGTCCAGCGCGTCGGCCAGCACGTCCTCGGCGTCCGCGTACTCGAACGCGGGCAGTTGCAGCGCGACGCCCTGGTGCACGCCGCCACCGGTGAGCCGGTCGAGCTCGGGACGCGTGGCCTGCAGCAGCGGGATGCCGTGCTCGGCGGCGAAGGCCAGGATGTCGCGCAGCCGGTCGTCCCGCTCGACCCCGTCGGCCACGTAGGCGCGCTTCACCGGCAGCCCGGCCTGGAGCGCCTCCAGCACCGGGTTGCGCCCGATCACCCAGTCGGCGCCCGCGGTGGCGGTGCCGCCGGCCTTCGCCGGGCGGGCGCTCCGGCGGGAGCCCTTCGGCTTGCCGCCGGTGGTCCTGCCGGGCTCGTCCGGGCCCCGCTTGCGGTAGGCCTTGTGGTAGGGCCGGTCCTCGGCGCGGGGCGTGGGGCCCTTGCCCTCCAGCCCGCGGCGGACGCGTCCGCCCGACCCGGCCGGAGTGGTCTTCCCCTTCTTGCGCACGGCTCCCTTGCGCTGGCTGTTGCCCGGCATGACGCTCCTACTTCTCGATCGACCAGCGGGGGCCGTTGGCGGTGTCCTCGACCTTCAGGCCGAGCTCGGCGAGGCGATCGCGGATCGCGTCCGCCGCCGGCCAGTCCTTGCGCGCCCGGGCCTGCTGGCGCTGTTCCAGCAGCGCGCCGACCAGCCCGTCGACCACCGGTTTCAGGTCGTCGGACGCCCCTGAGGCGCCCGCCCACTCCGGGGCGGACGGGTCGAGCCCGAGCACGCCCAGCATCGAGCGGACGGCGGTGTGCGCCCGCAGCGCGGCCGCGTCGTCGCCGGCGTCGAGGGCGATGTTGCCCTCCTTGACGGTGGTGAACAGTACGGCGATCGCCGCGGGTGTGCCCAGGTCGTCGTCCATCGCCTCGGCGAATGCGGCCGGGATCGCGTCCTTCGGGGACCAGCCGGCTTCGAGGGCCGGGGCCCGGTCCAGGAACGAGTCGATCCGGGCCAGCTGGGCGGCGGCCTCGGCGAGCGCCGCGTCCGACAGCTCGATCGCCGAGCGGTAGTGCGGGCCGGCCAGGTACAGCCGCACCGCGCGGCCGCCGAAGCGCCTGACCGCGGTGGGCACGTCGGCGGTGTTGCCCAGCGACTTGCTCATCTTCTCCCCGGCCATGGTGACCCAGGCGTTGTGCATCCAGTAGGTCGCGAACGGGCGTCCGGCGGCCCGGGACTGGGCCAGCTCGTTCTCGTGGTGCGGGAACCGCAGGTCCAGGCCCCCGCCGTGGATGTCGAAGGCGTCCCCGAGGTACTTGCCGGCCATCGCCGAGCACTCCAGGTGCCAGCCGGGGCGGCCGCGTCCCCACGGTGTCTCCCAGGCGGCCGTCTCGGGGTCGCCGGCCTTGTGGCCCTTCCACAGGGCGAAGTCGCGCGGGTCGCGCTTCCCGCGGGGGTCCGCGTCCTCCGCGGGGGCCATCTCGTCGACCTTCATGCCGGACAGCGCGCCGTAGGCGGGCCACGATTTCACGTCGAAGTAGACGTCGCCGGAGGAGTCGTCGGCCACGTAGGCGTGTCCACGGTCGATGAGCACCCCGATGAGCTCGATCATCTCGGGCACGTGGCCGGTGGCGCGGGGCTCGTAGGTGGGCGGACGGACGCCGAGGGCGCGGAACGCCTCGTGGAAGGCGCCCTCGAACAGGTAGGCGTGCGCCCACCACGGGCGACCGGCCTCCGCCGACTTGATCAGGATCTTGTCGTCGATGTCGGTGACGTTGGTGACCATCGTCACGCGGTGCCCGGAGGCCTCGAGCCAGCGCCGCAGGACGTCGAAGTTGACCTCCTTGCGGATGTGGCCCAGGTGCGGGGCGGACTGCACGGTGGGCCCGCAGCAGTAGATCGACACCACGCCGGGCTGCAACGGCTGGAAGTCGACCACTTTGCGCTGGGCGCTGTCGTACAGGCGGAAGCTCACCGCGGAAGTGTACCGAGTGGGCGCAGCCGGACGGTCAGCGCTTGCGCGCGCGCAGCGCGTCGATGTCCAGGAAGCCGGGCGGGGAGGCGGGCTCGTCGTCCTCGGCGGTCTCCCAGGGGTCCTCCGGCATCGGGCCCTCGTCGTCCACGAAGCCCTGGGACGGGTCGTAGGGGTTGGCCAGCTGGCGCTCGTCCCCGCCGACCCGTGTCGCGTCGGTGAGGTCCTCGTCCGGCAGGGCGCGCAGGACGTCGGAGATGTAGCCCCAGGTCGCCTCCAGCAGCGGCACCTCGCGGTTCTCCCGCTGCGAGGCGTACCAGCGGTAGTCGAGCACCTCGTGGTAGATCTGCGCGGCCTCGCGCTTGCCCCGCAGCTCCGGCGGCACGGCCGTGACCACCGGCTGGAAGCACTCGGTCAGCCACTGGTGGGCGACCA
>JAXGTK010000056.1:0-14120 GCA_040774965.1 Propionicimonas sp.
CGAGCGCACGAAGGTGTCCTCGCCGGTCGCGGAGACCGCCAGGAACTCCTCTGAGGCCGAACCGCCCATGGCGCCCGACATCGCCCTCACGATCACGTACTCCAGGCCGAGCCGGTCGAAGATCCTGATGTAGGCCTCGCGGTGCGCCGCATACGACGCCTCCAGCCCGGCGTCGTCGACGTCGAAGGAGTAGGAGTCCTTCATCACGAACTCGCGGCCGCGCAGCAGGCCGGCGCGGGGCCGGGCCTCGTCGCGGTACTTGGTCTGGATCTGGTACAGCGACAGCGGCAGGTCCTTGTACGAGGAGTACAGGTCCTTCACGAGCAGGGTGAACATCTCCTCGTGGGTGGGGCCGAGAAGGTAGTCGGCACCCTTGCGGTCCTGCAACCGGAACAGCGTCGCGCCGTACTCGGTCCAGCGGTTCGTCGCCTCGTACGGCTCGCGCGGGAGCAGGGCGGGGAACCGCACCTCCTGGGCGCCGATCGCGTCCATCTCCTCGCGGACGATCCGCTCCACCTGCTGCAGCACGCGCAGGCCCAGCGGCAGCCAGGAGTAGATGCCGGGGGCGGCGCGGCGGATGTAGCCGGCGCGGACGAGCCAGCGGTGGCTGGGCACCTCGGCGTCGGCGGGGTCCTCGCGCAGGGTGCGGACGAACAGCTGGGACAGGCGGGTGATCACCGGGCGATCCTACCGAGCCGGGAGGGTGCGCTCATCCCGGGCTCAGGCGTGGCGCCAGTAACCCTTCGTGACCACGGCCTCCGGCGGCAGCGCCCAGCGCTCGAGCAGCAGCGTCCGCGCGATCGGAACCACGGAGGCCTCCGCGGCGACGAAGCCGAGCACGGAACCCTGCGGACGGTCGCTCTCGCCCAGCGCGGCGAGCGCATCGGCGAGGCTGTCCGCGCCCCGGACCAGGACGGTGACGCGGGTGTCTGCGTCGTCGGGGAGCGGGACGAGTTCGTTCTCCGCAGCGACCTCGACGACCACGACGGCCGGGGTGCCCGGGCGCCGGGAGCGCAGGAACCGGGTGATCGCGGGGACGGCGGTCTCGTCGCCGGCCAGGAACCAGGCGTCCGGATCCCCGGTGACGGCGTTGCTGCGCCGCGGCCCCGCCACCGCGACGCGGGAGCCCACCGGCGCCTTCGCCGCCCAGGTGGAGCCGGGCCCGTCCCCGTGGACGACGAGGTCGAACTCGACCCAGCCGGCGTCCGGGTCGGCGTTGAGTGGCGTGTACTCCCGGCTCGGCAGCTCCCGCCACTCCTCGGGCGTGCCGGGCAGCGGGCCGTCCGCGGGGGCGAAGAAGATCCGGACGTGGTCGTCCGCACCCGGGGCACGGAAGCCCCGCAGGGCCTCGCCGGCCACGCGCACCCGCACATAGCCGGGCGTCAGCCACTCGCGGGACACCAGTGCGGCGGGTCGCAGTGCCGTGTCCAGGGGCACGGTCTCGAACGCCACGGGCGTGGTCAGGGTCATCGGCAGTCCTTCGGGAGGGAAACGATCGATATTTAGGTTAGCCTCGCCTTACCAAAATCCACCAGTCGGCTCGTGACCGGACGGACGCACCGGTGCTGGCAGGATGTCGCCGTGACCGAGATCCCCGACGGCGCCCGACGGGTCGCCGCGAAGCTGGCCGAACTGGGCCACCCGCACGACGTGGTGATGCTGCCCGTCACCGGCCGCACCGCGGCGGACGCCGCGTCCGCACTCGGCGTGGAACTCGGCCAGATCGCCAAGAGCATCGTCTTCCGCCGGAAGGCCGACGACGCCGCGGTCCTCGTGGTCACGTCCGGCGACCGGCGCGTGGACGAGAAGAAGGTCTCCGCCCTCGTCGGGACGCTCGGACGCGCCGACGCCGACTTCGTCAAGGCGTCCACGGGCTTCTCCATCGGCGGTGTCTCGCCGGTGGCCCACACCACCCCGCCGGTGGTCCTGATCGACCGCGAATTGTTCCGCTTCGAGCGGATCTGGGCCGCCGCGGGCCACCCGCACGCGGTCTTCCCGCTGTCCCCCGACGAGCTCGTCCAACTCACCGGCGCCCCCGTCGAGGACGTCGCCTGATCCGCCGAACGCCTCCGTTCCGGTCGAGCGCCTGTGCTCGAGCAGGAGCGTTCGACGGAAACGGAGGCACTCGCGAGGATCAGAACAGGACGGTGGCGAACTCCCCCACCTGCTCGTAGCCGACCCGCTCGTAGCAGCGGATCGCGCGGGTGTTGAAGTCGTTCACGTACAGGCACGCCGTGGGGTATTCGGCGAGTACGTACTCGGTGACGCCCGCCACGGCCGGTTCGGACAGCCCCTGGCCGCGCAGCGCGGGGTCGAGCCACACGCCCTGGATCTGTGCGACCGGACCGCTCGCCGCACCCACATCGCTCTTGAAGATGACCCTGCCGTCCTCGACGATGCCGAACGCGCGACCCGAGTCGACGAGCCAGCGGCAGTAGGTCCGGTAGCTGCCGTCGCCGCCGGCGAGGGGGTCCGCGCCGACCTCCTCGGTGTACATCGCCACCGAGGCCGCGAAGTAGGAGTCGAAGTCGGCGGGGGCGATCGGCCGCACCCGACGGTCCGCGGCCAGCCTGGGCGCCTCGGTGATCGCCATCACCGGCTGGCGGGGGCGCACCTCCCTGGTGCGGCTGTACGCCCTTCCCCAGCGCTCGCCCAGCGCCCGCCAGAAGGGCAGTGTGAACCACGACGGCCCCACGATCGACTGGAACGTGCGGTACTTGCCCGCGGCCTCCACGAAGGCGGGCAGGGCTTCGGCGTCCGTCACCACGGGGACGAGGTTCGCGCCCACGTGGAGCAGTGCCGTGACGTCGTCGCCCGGCCAGCCCCAGACCAGGCCCGGCGAGCCGGGGTTGAGCACGCCCGCGTCCAGGCGGGAGCCGACGAAGACGTTCGTGACCGGATCCTCATCGACCAGCCGCCGGGCCGTGGCGGCGTCCCAGCTGGTCAGGATCCGTGCGGACATGGCTAGCCGACGGTCACTTCGACCGGGCCCGACTCACCCACGGTCAGTTCGGCGGCGAGCCGGTTGGCCTCCTCGATCAGGGTGGCCACGATCTCCGACTCGGGGACGGTCTTGATCACCTCTCCCTTCACGAAGATCTGGCCCTTGCCGTTGCCGGAGGCCACTCCGAGGTCGGCCTCGCGGGCCTCGCCCGGGCCGTTCACGACGCAGCCCATCACGGCGACCCGCAACGGCACCTCCATGCCCTGCAGGCCCTCGGTGACCTCGTCGGCGAGCTTGTACACGTCCACCTGGGCGCGACCGCAGGACGGACAGGACACGATCTCGAGGTGCCGCGGACGCAGTTTCAGCGACTCCAGGATCTTGATCCCGACCTTCACCTCCTCGACCGGCGGCGCGGAGAGCGAGACCCGGATGGTGTCCCCGATGCCCTGCGCCAGCAGCGCGCCGAACGCGACCGAGGACTTGATCGTGCCCTGGAACGCGGGCCCGGCCTCGGTGACCCCCAGGTGCAGCGGGTAGTCGCACGCCTCGCTGAGCTGCTCGTAGGCCCGCACCATCACCACCGGGTCGTGGTGCTTGACCGAGATCTTGAAGTCGTGGAAGTCGTGCTCCTCGAACAGGCTCGCCTCCCACAGCGCGGACTCGACGAGCGCCTCGGCGGTGGGTGCGCCGTACTTGGTGAGCAGCCGCTTGTCGAGCGAACCGGCGTTCACGCCGATCCGGATCGACACCCCGGCGTCGGTGGCCGCCTGCGCGATCTGCCTGACCTGGTCGTCGAAGGCGCGGATGTTGCCCGGGTTCACCCGGACGGCGGCACAGCCGGCGTCGATCGCGGCGAACACGTACTTCGGCTGGAAGTGGATGTCGGCGATCACCGGGATCTGGCTCTTCTTCGCGATGATGTGCAGCACGTCCGCGTCGTCCTGGCTGGGCACGGCTACGCGCACGATGTCGCAGCCGGTCGCGGTGAGTTCTGCGATCTGCTGCAGCGTGCCGTTGATGTCGGTGGTCTTGGTGGTGGTCATCGACTGCACCGACACCGGCGCACCCCCGCCCACCAGCACCTTGCCGACCCGGATCTGCCGGGTGGGCCGGCGTGGGGCGAGCACGGGCGGAGGGGCTGCGGGCATCCCGAGATTGACGGTCATCTACTCCTCGATCTGTCGGTCCGGCAGCGTGCGTGCCGGTTCCGCGTGACAGCCTACCCAGCGGTCCCCCGGACCGGCGGAGGCGGTGCGGTTCCTGCGCAGAAGTCCTGTGTCCGGGCAGGATGGACGCACGACCGACCTCAGGAGGGGCCGCATGGCGCACCGCACCGACCGGGACGCGGAGTTCTCCGCGTTCCTGGCCGCCGATTCCGCGGCCCTCTCCGGCGCCGCCCGGCAGGTCGCGGGAGCCGACACCGACGCCGCCGCCGAGTTGCTGCAGACCGCGCTGGTGAAGACCTACGTGGCGTGGCCGCAGGTGGGCCCGGACGGGGCGCTCGCGCACGCCCGCGCGCTGATCGGCGCGCCGGACGCCGACGGGTCCCCGGACTCCGGAGCCGGGCCGGCGGACGTCCCGCTGGACGTCGCGCAGGTGCTCGCCGAGGGGCACAACGCGGTTCGCGGCCGCCGGATGGGGTGGACGGTGGTGGGCCTGGCCGCGCTCGCCGTCGTGGCGTCCGTCGTCACCCCGGTGCTGATCGCGGGCACCGTGCCGCCGACGCCCGTGCCGGTGGCGACGCCGAGCACCACGCCGACCGCGGCCGCGACCCCTTCGGCGGACAACGACGCCCCGTCCGCCCCGCTGATCGGCACCACCTGGCAGGTCGCCGGCTTCGAGGGAGTCCTGTTCGCGCCGAGCCGGACCATGACCATCCGGCTCCACGGAGGCACCGCCCGCGGGTTCTCCGGCTGCAACACGTTCCGCGCGAGGTACACCCTCACCGGCGGGCGGCTCCGCTTCACCCGGGTCGTGGCCGGCACGGCGACCTGCTCCGGCCGGGCGGGACGCGAGGAGACGGCGTTCCTCGCCGCGCTGTCCCAGGTCCGGTCCTACCGAACCGGTCTCGGCGGCCTCGTCCTGGACGGCGCGGACGGATCACCCACGATCGCGCTGGTCCCGTTCACCGCCGACGCGGCCACCTGGCGACTGGCCGACCTGGCCGGGACCGCCCGGACCGACTCGAACATCACCCTGGTCGTCGCCGGCGACCACCTGCGGGGCGACACGGGCTGCGGCGGGTACGCCGCCGACCTGGTCCGCGACGGCGACGCGTGGACCGTGTCGAACACGCAGGTCACCACCGCCGTCCGCTGCCCTCGTGCGGCGAGTCGGCGGGCGACCCGCTACCTCGACCTGCTCAAGCAGGTGGACCGGGCCGAACTCGGCATCGTCAGCCTGACGCTCACCGGGCCGGACGGAACCCTGTCCTTCGCGGTCGGGCGCTGAGGTCGGCGCGTCAGAAGATCTGGATCGGGCTGATGATGTCGGCCAGGATCAGCGCGACGCCGCTGAGCAGCAGCAGTCCGCCGACGGCGTAGGCCACGGGCAGCAGCCGGGCGGTGTCGAAGAAGCCGGGGTCGCGACGCCCGAACAGCTTCGCCAGCCGCCGCCGGGCACCCTCGTACAGCGCCCCGGCGATGTGCCCGCCGTCCAGCGGGGGCAGCGGGATGAAGTTGAACAGCGCCAGGAACAGGTTCACCGAGGCGAGCAGGGTGAAGAACGTCGCCACCTTGTCGGGCAGGCTCACCTCCCCGGACGCGACCACCTGGCCGGCGACCGTGCTGGCCCCGACGATGCTGATCGGGTCGTAGGGGCTGCGCGGCTGGCCGGTGACCATGTCGACCACCACGTGCCAGACCCGCACCGGGAACTGCACCAGCGCGACCGCGCTCTGCTCGGTCATCGTCCACATGTCGGAGAGCACGGTGAGCGGGCCGCCCTTGACCAGGACGCGCTCGGGGCTCACGCCCAGCCAGCCGGCCTGCACCCGGGCGCTCGGGTCCAGCGTGCCGGCCACCGAGCTCACGACCGTGTGCACGGGAGTCAGGTCGACGGTCTGCCCGTCGCGCTCCACCACGATCCGGGCCTCGCCGCCGAGGTTGGCCCGGATCAGGCTGCTGAGCTGGTTGTAGTCGGTGATCGGGATGCCGTTGAAGCTCACGATCCGGTCGCCGGCCTGCAGGCCCGCCTGCGCGGCGGGCGAGGCCGGGTCGGACGCCGTGCACTCGGTGCGCGACGCGTCGGTGATGATGCACGGCTGGACATAGGCGATGGTGGTCTGGGGACGCACCACGCCGTAGCCGGCGGTGACGCCGAGGAGCAGGAAGAAGGCGATCAGCAGGTTCATCGCCGGGCCGCCGGCCATCACGATCAGCTTCTGCCAGGTGTGCTTCTGGTAGAACAGCCGCTCGTTCGCGACATCGTCGGGCGTGATGTCCTCCCACTCGGCGTCGCGGGCCGCGTCGGCGAACTCGGCGAGCCTGGTGCGGCGCCGCCTGCCGTCCGGGCGCGGCGGGTACATGCCGAGCAGCTGGACGAACCCGCCGAGCGGGAACCCCTTGACCCCGTACTCGGTGTCACCGCGCTTCGTGGACCACAGCGTGGGCCCGAAGCCCACGAAGTAGCGGGGCACGCGGACGCCGAAGAGCTTGGCCGGCAGCATGTGCCCGACCTCGTGCAGCGCCACCGAGACCATGATCAGCGCGAAGAACGCGATCCCGAAGGCAATCACGGTGAGGGTTTCCATTCAGTGCTCCTGGTCGATCCGCTCGGTCGCCGCCGTGCGGGCCCAGGCATCGGCGGCCAGCACCGTCGCCACGCTGAGCGGGCCGGGGGCGGGCCGGGCGAGATGGGCGTCCACCACGTCGGCAACAACCTCAACGATGCCAGCAAAGTCCAACTTCCCGGCGCAGAACGCGTCGACGCAGGTCTCGTTGGCCGCGTTGTACACCGCCGGGGCCAGTTCGCCGGCCTTCCCGCAGTACCGGGCGAGCTCGACGGCCGGGAACGCCTCGTCGTCGAGCGGCTCGAACGTCCAGCTGGTCGGGCTGCCCCAGTCGCAGGGTGCCGCCGCGTCCGGCAGGCGCTCGGGCCAGGCCAGGGCGAGCGCGATCGGCAGACGCATGTCCGGCGGCGAGCACTGGGCGATCGTCGAGCCGTCCCAGAACTCCACCATCGAGTGCACGACCGACTGCGGGTGCACGACGACCTGGATCGCGTCCAGGTCGACGCCGTAGAGCAGCCCCGCCTCCAGCAGTTCGAGTCCCTTGTTCACCAGCGTGGCCGAGTTGATCGTGATCACCCGGCCCATGTGCCAGGTGGGGTGGGCCATCGCCTGCTCGGGGGTGACCCCCCGCAGCTGCTCGCGGGTGCGGCCCCGGAACGGCCCCCCGGACGCGGTCAGGACCAGCCGGCGCACCTCCTCGGCCCGGCCGGCGCGCAGCGCCTGGGCGAAGGCCGAGTGCTCGGAGTCGACCGCGACGATCTGGCCGGGCGCGGCCGCGTCGGTGACCAGCCGTCCGCCGATCACCAGGGACTCCTTGTTGGCCAGGGCGAGGCTGGTGCCGACCCCGAGCGCGGCGAGCGTCGGCTCGAGCCCGGCCGCACCCGTGATGCCGTTCAGCACCACGTCGCACTCCAGGGCGGCCAGGCGCGTGGCCGCGTCCGGGCCCGCCCACACCTCGACGCCGGGCAGTTCGGCCGCGACCCGGTCGGCCGCCGCCGGATCGCTCACCGCGAGCACGGACGGACGCAGCGCCCGGGCCTGTTCGAGGAGCCGGTCCACGGACGATCCGCCCGCCGCCAGCCCGACGACCCTGAAGCGCTCCGGACGGGCCGACACCACATCGATCGCCTGGGATCCGATCGATCCGGTGCTGCCGAGGATCACGACTTCACGCATGGGTCCCTTCCCGCAGACCTGCCTACCGTGGCAGCTTATCCACGACGGATAGGGTGGCGTCGTCAGCCGCCACGCGCGCAGGGAGCAGCCCGATGCACGACGACCGCGTCCTCCTCGAACGACGCCTCGACCGCTTCGTCCGGGAGCGTCTGCAGCCCGCGCTGTACGGCCCCGGGCACCCGGTCGCTGTCGAGCGCTGGGACGTCCCCGGCGAGCCCGTGACGATCTACCGGGCCGTGGTGCAGGACTTCGAGCTGGCCCATGCCGGCGACGCCTGGGGCGCCCCCTGGTCCACGACCTGGTTCCGGCTCACCGGCCAGGTCCCCGAAGGGCTGGGCCGGGCACCGGGCACCGAGGCCGAACTGCTCGTCGACCTCGGCTTCACCACCGACCAGCCGGGCTTCCAGGCCGAGGGGCTGGCGTGGCGCACGGACGCCACCCTGGTGAAGGCGATCTCGCCCCGGAACCACTACCTGAAGCTCTCCCAGCTGGGCCCTGCGCTGGTCGACGGACGGTTCACCGTGTACGTGGAGGCAGCCGGCAACCCGAACATCCTGCAGCTGGAGGACCTGCGCCCCGACCCGAACGGGAATCCGGCGACGGCCAGCCGGGAGCCGCTGTACCGGCTCGGCGAGGTGGTGCTGGCCGAGCGGCGCACCGAGGTCGCCGCATTGCTCGCCGACGTCGCCGCGCTCGCCGGACTCATGCACCAGCTTGGGGTCGACACCCCACGCCGGCACCAGCTCCTGCGGGCCCTGGACGCGATGGTCGACGTGATGGATCCCGACGACGTGCCCGGCACCGCCGCGGCCGGACGGGCGGTGCTCGCGCCCGCGCTGGCCGCTCCCGCGGTCGCGTCCGCCCACACTGTGGTGGCCACGGGCCACGCGCACATCGACTCGGCCTGGCTGTGGCCGGTGCGGGAGACGATCCGCAAGTGCGCGCGCACGTTCAGCTCGGTGGCCGCGCTGGCCGAGGACGACCCGGAATTCGTGTTCTCCTGCTCCCAGGCCCAGCAGCTCGCCTGGATCAAGGACGGCTACCCCGACCTGTTCGCCCGGTTGCAGGCGCTCGCCGCACGGGGCCAGTTCGTGCCGGTCGGCGGCATGTGGGTCGAGGCCGACACGAACATGACCGGCTCCGAGGCGATGGCCCGCCAGTTCGTGCAGGGCGGGCGCTTCTTCGCCGAGGAGTTCGGCACCGACTGCAGGGAGGTCTGGCTGCCGGACACCTTCGGCTACTCCGCCGGGCTGCCGGGGGTCTGTGTCGCGGCGGGCATGACCTGGTTCCTCACCCAGAAGATCTCCTGGAACCAGACCAACCGGATGCCGCACCACACCTTCTGGTGGGAGGGCATCGACGGCTCGCGGATCTTCACCCACTTCCCTCCCGTGGACACCTACAACGCCGAGGTCTCCCCCGCCGAGCTCGCGCACGCCGTCCGGAACTTCTCCGACCACGGCCGGGCCTCGGTCTCGCTGCTGCCGTTCGGCTACGGGGACGGGGGCGGCGGGCCGACCCGCGAGATGCTGGCGTCCGCCCACCGCGCCGCCGACCTCGAGGGCTCGCCGAAGGTGGTGCTGGGCAGCGCGCGGGACTTCTTCACCCGGGCGCAGGCCGAGTACCCGGACGCCCCGGTGTGGCTGGGCGAGATGTATCTCGAACTACATCGTGGGACGTTCACGACGCAGGCGAACACCAAGCGCGGCAACCGGCGTTGCGAGCACCTGCTGCGCGAGGCGGAGCTGTGGGCGGCCACCGCGGCGGTCAGGGCCGGCTACCCGTACCCCGCGGCGCGACTGCAGCAGTGCTGGCGCACCGTGCTGCTGCAGCAGTTCCACGACATCCTGCCGGGCAGCTCGATCGCCTGGGTGTACGCCGACGCCGAACGGAACTACGCCGAGGTGGCCGAGGAACTCGAGGAGGTGATCTCCGACGCGCTCGCCGCGCTGTGCGGGAGGGGCGCGGCGGTGCTGGTCGCCAACGCGGCGCCGCACCCGCGCGACGGCGTCCCCGCACTCGGGATCGCGGTGGGGTCCACCACGCCGCAGGCCGCGGTCGAGGAGCATCCGGACGGCACGTTCACCCTCGCCAACGAGCACCTCAGCGCCGTGGTGGACGCCACCGGCGAGCTGGTCTCCCTGGTCGATGCCGCCACGGGACGGGAGGCGATCGCGCCGGGCGCGCCCGGGAACCGGCTGGAACTGTTCCGCGACGTCCCCAACCAGTGGGACGCCTGGGACATCGACGAGTTCTACCGCCGGGCGGGGGTGCCGGCCGAACCGGGCACGGCCGCCCTCGACGAGGTGGACGGCGAGCCGGTCGTCACCGTCCACAAGGTCGTCGGGACCTCCCCGGTCACCCAGTGGATCAGCCTGCCGCCCGGCTCGCCGGCGCTGGTGATCCGCACCGAGGTGGACTGGCAGGAGCGGCAGAAGCTGCTCAAGCTCGGCTTCGGCCTCGACGTACGCGCCGACACCTCCGCCGCCGAGACCCACTTCGGGCACTATCGGCGTCCGACCCACACCAACACCAGTTGGGAGGCGGCCCGGTTCGAGTTCTGCGCGCACCGCTGGCTGCTCGTGGACGAGCCCGGCTACGGGGTCGCGATCGCCAACGACGCCACCTACGGCCACGAGGTCACCCGGGACGTGCGGGCGGACGGCGGCACGACGACGACCGCCCGGCTCTCGCTGCTGCGCGCGCCCGTCTACCCCGACCCGGAGGCCGACCGCGGGCTGCACGAGTTCACGGTCGCCGTCCGGCCCGGCGCGGGCGCCGCCGAAGCGGTCGAACTGGGCTACCGGACGAACCTGCCCCGGCGGGTCATCCGCGGTGAGCACCCGGTCGAGCCACTGGTCGCGGTGGACTCCCCGGGGATCGTCGTCGAGGCGGTGAAGCTCGCCGAGGACGGCTCCGGCGACGTGGTGGTGCGGCTCTACGAGGCGCACGGACGGCGGACGGCGGGCGTGGTCACGCCGGGCTTCGACGCCGCGTCCGTGGTGGCGACGGACCTACGGGAACGCGCCGTGGACGCCCCGGGGGTGGCGCTCGATCCGGCCGGCACCCGGCTGGCCCTGCGCCCGTTCCAGATCGTCACGCTCCGGTTCACCCCCGCACCTGTCGACGAGCCCGGGACCGACCAGCCATGAACGACGAACTCAACGTCTTCGGCGAGCCGCTCGAGCCGTGCGGCGACGACCCGGTGACGGGTTTCTACCGGGACGGCAGCTGCACGTGCGGGCCCGCTGCGGCGCGGCACCTGATCTGCGTGCTGGTGACCCGGGAGTTCCTCGCTCACCAGCGCAGCCTCGGCAACGACCTGACCAGCCCGGCGCCAGGCTTCCCGGGCCTGAACCCCGGCGACCGCTGGTGCGTGGTCGCCGAACGCTGGGCGCAGTCGTACGCGGCCGGGACCGCACCCCCGGTGCTGCTGGCGTCCACGAACGAGCGGGCACTGGACGTGGTGCCCTTCGAGGTCCTGGTCGAGTTCGCCGCCGACGTCCCCGACGACCCGAGTTCGCTCGTATGACCGCGTCGGGCACCGGGATCGAGATCGACTCGCTGGCGCAGCTGGACGCCCGGCTCGCGTCCGGACTGGGCCTGGCCGAGTGCTCGCTGCAGTCGCTGGACCTGACCGGGCACGGCGAGGCTCTGCTGGGCACGGACGTGGCTCGCGCGATGTTCCTCGGCTGCGACTTCGGCCCCGGTGTGGAGCACGCGCTGGAACGGCGCGGCGCGCTGGTCTTCCCGACGCTGCCCGACCTGCCGTTCAACCCGTACCGGTCGGGGCTGTACACCGCGGACGAGCTGTACGCGGGTCTCGAGTCGGGCTACCGCTACACCCTGGACGCGCGGAACTACCGCTGGTGGAGGCACGTCGGCCAGCACCGCAGCCTGACCAGCGAGCTGGCGATGACGCTGCACGACCACGCGATCTCGGAGGCGCTGGACGACGTCGGGCTGGAGGGCGCGGTCGGGGTGATGGGCGGCCACCAGCTGGTGCGCGGGGCGGACGGGTACGCCGACGCCGCCCGGCTCGGGCGGGCGCTGGCCGCGTCCGGTCTCACGGTGATCACCGGCGGCGGCCCGGGAGCGATGGAGGCGGTGAACCTCGGCGCCGCCCTGGTCGGTACGGACGTCGAGCTGGAGGCGGCGCTGGCGCTGCTCGCGGAGCGTCCCCGGTTCGCCGAGGACATCGCGTCCTGGGTGAGCGCGGGCATGGCCGTCCGGGACCGCTGGGAGCTCGGTGGACGCAGCTACGGCATCCCGACCTGGCTGTACGGGCACGAGCCGCCCAACGTGTTCAGCGCGGGGATCGCGAAGCTGTTCTCGAACGCGATCCGCGAGGACGTGCTGCTGCGCCATGCTTCCGGCGGCCTGGTCTGCCTGCCGGGCGCCGCCGGGACGGTGCAGGAGGTCTTCCAGGCGGTCACGCCGCGGTTCTACGCCGCGCCCGACGAGCCGATCCCGCCGCTGGTGCTGGTGGGTGTCGACTACTGGACGCGGGTGCAGCCGGCCTGGCCGCTGCTCGCCGCCCTCGCGGACTCCCGTCCGCTGGCCGGCGCGATCCACCTGGTCGAGACCGCCGCCGAGGTGCCCGCGCTGCTCAGCTGACCCGGGCGCCACCACCCTCACCCAACCGCCCCCTGAGGACGAACACGCCCCCACCGCCCCCGAGGAGCCGAGCACGCCCCCACCAACGCCCCCTGAGGAGCCCGCGAGGAACGAGCCGGCGTCACGAAGGGCCGGCCCTCAGCTCACCACCCAACCGCCCCTGAGCAGCCGAGCGCGCCCGACCACCGCTCCCTGAGGAGCCGAGCACAACCCCACCACCGCCCCCTGAGGAGCCGAGCGCCAGCGAGGCGTCACGAAGGGCCGAGACCTCTCAGCCCGCTGCGCGCCTGATCAGCGCGATCAGCTTCTTCTCCTCGGCCGGACCGATGGTGGTGAGGGCGTAGGACGTGGGCCACATCGCGCCGTCGTCGAGGGCCGCGCCGTCGTTGAAGCCCAGCGTGGAGTATCGCGCCCTGAACTTCGAGGCGGGCTGGAAGAAGACCACCGCCTTGCCGTCCCGGTTGTAGGCGGGCATGCCGTACCAGGTCTTGGGCGCAAGCTCGGGGGCGTGCTCACGCACGAGGGCGTGCACCTTCTCGGCGAGGACCTTGTCGTCACCGGTGAGCTCGGCGATCTTCGCGAGCAGGTCGGCCTCGTCTTGGGCGGCCTTGTCAGCGTTGCCCTTGCGCTTCTTCTCCGCCTTGAGCTCGGCGGCGTACTCCTTCATCGCGGCCCGCTCCTCCGCGCTGAAGCTGACCTTGTCGTCGGTTGCCATGACGTTCCTCCCGTCTGCCTGTGCGGCACCCAGTCTGCTGCCACAACCGCGTCCGGTGCTTCTCCATTCCTGCCCGATGAAAGTGTCAGTGGCAGGTGTTTGGATGGACACATGTTCGAATACGCCGCGGTGGCCGGGTTTGATGCCGGTGCGGCCCTGGGCGTGCTCGAGCGGGCGCAGGCGGCGAAGCGTCGGGCCGAGGTGCAGGAGGCCCTGGCGATCCTGCAGGTCGTGAAGAGCTACCGCCACCAGATCCCCACCGACAAGGTCCGGATGGGCGGTGAGGGCACCGGGCTGGTCGACGACTTCGCCTGTCTGGAGCTGGCCGCGGCTCTCGGCTGCAGCGTCGACTCGGTGACACCCATGGTGGTCGAACTGCTGAACCTCGAAGCCCGACTTCCCCGGCTGTGGGAGACGGTCGTGGCCTGCGGGGTGCCGGTGTGGCTGGCCCGCCGCGTCGCCCGGGTGACGGCTGAGTTGTCACTGGCGAAGGCGCTGTGGGTGGACGCGACGATCGCCCCGTTCGTCGCCCGGCTCGCCCCGCCGCGCCTGTTGCGGTTCGTCGAGGCACTGGTGGTGCAGGCCGACCCGGCGGCCGCCGAGGCCCGCTGGGCCGCTGCGGCCCGACCGAAGGTGGAGATCGGACGGCTGCAGCGCGACGGCCTGCGCGACCTCTACGGCTGGCTCACCGCCGCCGACGCGGTCTTCCTCGACGCCGCACTGGAGCAGCTCTCCGCCATCCTCGCCGACCAGGGCTCCACGCAGGCCGCGTCCGAGCGCCGTGCGACCGCGCTCGGCATCCTCGCCACCCCCGCCCGCGCCCTCGCCCTCCTCCAGCACTCGCTCACCGAGCCGGCACTCACCGATACTCCCGACCACCCCCAACCGCTCCCCGGGGATCGACCAAGCCCGCTCCTCAGTCCGGTCCCTGACGA
>JAXGTK010000057.1:0-13570 GCA_040774965.1 Propionicimonas sp.
AACGTGCTCCACCAGCCGTTGTCCGAGCAGAGGCGCCACGCGGTCCGGTCCGCCATCACCTGCCCATGCTCGCGGGCCTCGTCGGCCAGCAGCCGGTGCCCGAACTCCGGATCATCCCGGTGCGCGTCGAACAGCGCATTGGCGCGATACGCCTCGACAAGTTCAGCATCGGTGATCGGGTTGGCAAGCCAGCGGTAGTACGGCTGGCGGGCGAGCTTGAGGACCCGGCACGTCACCGCGACGGGGATCCCATCGGCGGCGAGCTCCTTCACGAGCGGGTACGTCATTTTCCCGGCAGATGCGCCTGCGCGAAATACGCCGCAGCGCGGCGCAGCACCTCGTTCTCCTGCTCCAGCAGCCGGATCCGCCGCCGGGCCTCCCGCAGCTCGGCCGAGGCAACCTGGGTGGTTCCGGGGCGTTCGCCGTCCTCGATGTCGGCCTTCTTCAGCCAGTCGTACAGCGTGGTGAAGTGGATCCCGAAGTCCTTGGCGATCTGATCCAGCCCGACACCGGGCTCACGGCTCCTGGCGACGCGGACAACGTCATCACGGAACTCCTTGGGATACGGCTTCTTCGACACGGTGGACATCCTCCCAGCCCAACCCGAAGGCTAGGCAGATCAGTTGTCACCTATCCGTGCAGCAGACCCGTTCGAATAGGCAAACCGGCCCGACCTGAGTAACCGCACGCGCTTGGCCTGGTGCACGACGTCAGATGCTGAAGCTCGGTAGGGGTTCACACCAAACAACCCGGCAAGTGCCATGCGCAGCTGCTCTAGTAGCCCTCCACCGACTCGTGGCAGGCCGGATCGATGCGAAGCGAGCTGTTCGAGGGTCGCGCGTCGAGCAGGTGACACACCCAGGTCCAAGAGTGAGCCGAGTTCGTCATCGAGCCGGACCTCACCGCGAGCGACGGCGTCAGCTAGAAGCATCGCTGTCATCGTCTTGGTAACTGATCCCAGCTCAAACAGCCTGTCGTCCCGCGAACCGAAATGGGCCGAGCGCACTCGTTGACCGTGCACGGCGACCACGCTCAGACTGGAGAAGCCCTCAAGGCCTACTGTCAACAAGGCCGTCACCAAGGATCGATCGCCGCAGGGTTCACCGAGCCGCGGGCGCATGCCGACAGGCCCACGTCCCCCGCTGTCACAGCCATGTGTCACACAGAGCCCTCACTCCCGCCATCATCTGGGCGCCTCATGCCCAGCTGTTCAGGTCACCCGCCACCGCCAGTCGTCCCCGACCGCGCAGAGTTCAAGCTACCTAACCCGCTGAGCGGCGCTCCAGTGAGCGGTCCCTCGCTTCGGAACGCTTGGCGCAGTCGACGGTACCAACTCCGGCGCGGGGTTCGCCGCGACCCTAGACCGCCTCCCACCGCACCGTGTGTCAGCGCGACCACAGGCTCTTCGAAGAAGTCGACAACTGCCAGATGCTGCTGCGCGGGCTCCACGATACGCACGGCGCTTCACCACTGACCGTCGCAGTACCTGCCGCGGTCTCGTAGTTCTACGGCACGCATTCGTCTCGACCGCTCCGTGACATCCGGGCAGGCAGGGAAGGAGCAGACGCGTGGGGCGGCAGCCGAAGAGTCTTCAGTGAACGTCAACCCGGTCGCCGAGACGTCACACTGTTGCTTGTATGTTGCTTGCGGGGAGCACGTGGCCGGCGCCGGTAGGAGTGAATCGCCTAGTCGCAGCACTAATCAGACAGAGCTCCCCCACCTGGACTCGAACCAGGAACCCTCTGATTAACAGTCAGATGCTCTGCCAATTGAGCTACAGGGGATCGCGCTGGGCGCGAGTAGGTACGTTACCAGAACTTCAGCGAAGGTCGTATTCGGCGCGGAGCCGCTCCAACTCGAGCGCCACGAGCGGATCCGCGTCCACCTGTTCGGGCTGAACCCCCTTGCCAGGGGCGATTCGCCAGATCAGTGCGGACGCCGGGTCCGCGAGGTCGCGGCGCGCGGTGATCACCGCTGTGCCCGCCCCGGCGACGGCGACCGTGCGGACGCAGGCGATGCTCGCCGTGACCCGCTCGTTGAACAGGTCGGGCAGCCGCCCGGTCTCGGTCAGGGAGAGGCTGCCCGACCCGCCGTCCACGCCCGTCCAGCGCAGCGTTCCCGACTCCTGGTCCCAACCGCCGCGGTCCACCTCGTGCCAGGGCACCTCGTGGCAGGTCGTGCCGTCGGAGTACACCAGTGCGTCCGTCAGCCCGAGCACCGGGCCCAGTGGGCTGCGTCCGGACGCCAGCACGCGGCGTCCGCCCACCAGCCGGTTCAGCGCCGGGTCGTCGATCGAGGTGCGTCCGAAGAGTGCCATGGGCCCATTGTGGACGCGGGTTTCGACCTTCGCGACGTCGGTGGGTTCCTCACCGACTCCTCGGGGGAACCGGCTCGGCCCCCCGCCCTTCGTGACGCTTCGCTCGCTGCGCTCACGAAGCTCCTCAGGGAGCGGGGGGTGTCGCGTGTGTTCGCGAGGCTTCTCAGGGACGGGTGTGGGCTGCCATGAGCTTGCGGACCGCGGGCAGGTCGGGGTCGGCCCAGTCGAGCCAGAGCAGTCGGTCGCGGGAGAACCAGCAGACCTCGTCGTGGTCGATGCTCCGCGACGGGGCCTCACCGAGCGGACGGACGAAGTAGCACGCGAGCGTGATCGGCGTCCCGGCCACCACGGTCGTGGAGCTGTCCAGCAGGTCGCCGACCTCGATCGCCACGCCGAGCTCTTCGACGATCTCCCGTTCGAGTGCCGTCGCAGGGCTCCCCCCGCTCTCGGTCTTGCCGCCCGGGAACTCCCAGCGTCCGCCCGCCTGCAGGTCGGCACGGCGACGGCAGGCGAGCACCCGCTCGCCGTCGGTGAAGACCGCCGCCACGACCTCCACCGGGGTCAGACCGCCGCCCGGCGGAGGGCGGCCAGCGTCGCCTCGACGTCGTCGTCCGTCGTCGACCAGTTGCACAACGCCACCCTCAGCACGGCGTGATCATGCCACTTCGAACCCGACGTCCACGCTGTCCCGTCCGCGAGCATCCGGCGCACGACCTCGCGGGTGTGCTGGTCGTCGCCGAAACGTGCGCAGACCTGGGTGAACACCACGTCGTTGAGCACCTCGCCGCCGGGAACGGCCCGGATGCCGTCCGCGAACTGCTGCGCGTGCCGGCAGTACCGCTCGACCAGCTCGGCCACCCCGCTGCGGCCCAGCGCGGCCAGCACCGCCCAGACCGGCACCGCCCGCGCCCTGCGCGACATCTCCGGCACCCGGTCGAACGGGTCTCCGCCGCCGGAGTCCTGGATCAGGTACTCGCCGTGCATGCTCATCGACGCGCGCAGCGCCGCGTCGTCCCGCACGATCGCCACCCCGCAGTCGTAGGGCACGTTCAGGGTCTTGTGCACGTCGGTCGTCCAGGAGTCCGCGGCCTCGTAGCCCTCGGTGAGGTGGCGCAGCTTCGGCGACGCGGCCGCGAACAGGCCGAACGCGCCGTCCACGTGCACCCAGGCGCCTGCCCTGTGGGCCAGCTCGATCGCCGCGGGGAAGTCGTCGAACGTGCCGGAGTGCACGTTGCCCGCCTGCAGCACCACGATCGTGGGACGGTCCTGGTCGTGGCCCAGGTACCACTCCAGCGCCTCGACGTCGATGCGTCCCTGGTCGTCGGACGCCACCGGTTCGGGACGGCCCAGCCCGGCGAACCGCAGCGCGGAGTCCACCGAGTCGTGCCGTTCGTCTCCAACGAGCACGCGGACCCCCGGCGAACCGGCCAGGCCCCGGCTCGCCACGTCCCAGTCGACCTGCCGCAGCACCGCGTCGCGCGCCGTGACCAGGCACGTCCAGTTCGACATGGTCGCGCCGGTGACCATGCCCACCCCTGCCGTCGCGGGCAGTCCGAGCAGGTCGAGCAGCCACCGGTCGGCGACCGCCTCGACCGCGACCGTGCCGGGCGTGACCGCGGCGAGCGCACTGTTCTGGTCCCAGGCGGACGTGAGCCAGTCGGCGGCCAGCCCGGCCGGGTGCGTGCCGCCGATCACCATGCCGAACCAGCGCCCGGACGGCATCGCGGTGAGCCCGGGCTCGACCGCGTCCGCGAGGTGCTCGATCACCTGCGCCGCCGGTTGCGGGCCGTCGGGCAGGTCGCCCAGCAGCGCGGCGACGTCCTCGACCGCGGCGCGGCCCGGCACGTCCCGGGTGGGCAGTGAGTCGAGCCATCCGAGTGCGTACTGGTGTGCGGCGTCGAGCGCCTCGTGCAGCTGTGACATGCGGGCCATTATTCGCCGGTTCGCGCGGTCCTCGCGCCCGGGACTACTGCGTAGACACTCCCCGCTACTCCCACGTGACGTCGGCCGGCTCGAGGTCGGGCCGCCAGCCCCGCCACACCGGGCTGCGCAGGCGGCCCGGACCGGTGAGCTCGGCGTAGTAGACCTCACCGACCAGCCGTGGTTCCACCCAGTGCGCGTCCTTCGCGTCGTCGCGCGGCACGTCCTGCAACGGGTTCGTGGTGGACGCAAGGGGGTCGAGCAGGCGCTGGGCCTCGGCGAGGCCCGCGTCGGTGAAGCCCGAGCCCACCCGGCCCACGTACGTGAGCCCGGCCTCGCCCGGGATGCCCAGGAGCAGTGCGCCCACCGTGCCCTCGCGGTTGCCCCTGCCCGGACGCCAGCCGCCGACCACCACCGCCTGCGCCCTGCGGTGCTTGATCTTCAGCCAGGTAGACGCACGCCGTCCCGGCTCGTAGACCGAGCCCCTGCGCTTGGCGACCACGCCCTCCAGGCGGAACGCCAGGCTCGTGTCCAGCGCCGCCGCCAGGTCGCCGTCGAAGACCGCGGGGATATGGACGCGGGAACGTGACCCGGGAGAGGACCCCGGCCGGCTCGGGTCGGCGGTGTCCGTCGAGGGTCCGAGGCTCTCCAGCAGTTCGCGGCGCACCTCGTAGGGCTGGGCCAGCAGCGGCTGCCCGTTCAGGCTGAGCAGGTCGAACAGCATCAACTCGGCCGGGGCGGCCTGCGCGGCCTTCGCGATGTCGGCGGGACGGGTCAGGTTGATCCGCGGCTGCAGCAGCCCGAAGTCCGGGGCGCCGCCGGGATCGAGCACCACGATCTCGCCGTCCAGCACGGCCTCCTCGACCGGAAGGTCGGCCAGGTCGGCGATCAGGTCGGGGTAGCGGGCGGTCTCGTCGCGCCCGCGGCGGCTGACCAGGCGCACCCCGCCGGGGTCGATCCCGACGATGACCCGCACGCCGTCCCACTTCATCTCGAACGCCCAGTCGTCCTCGTCGCCGAGCGCGGTCGGGCTGGCGAGGGTGGCCAGCATGGGGGAGAGCGGACGGTCGGTCGAGTGCGCCGTCCTCCCGGTCGAGCCGGCCGGAGCGGGGGTCTCGACGGGCTCGACCAGCCGGTTGGTTGAGCCTGGTTCCCCTGAGGAGTCGGTGGGGGACGAGCCGGCGTCACGAAGGGTCGAAACCCCTGGGGTGTCGGGCTTCATCCGGTGCATCAGCCAGTCCTTGCCGGTGCGGATCAGGGCGAACTTCGCGGGGGTGCCGCCGAGGCCGCCGTCCGGGCGTCCGCGCAGCGTGGCGATCACCTCGCCGTCGCGCCACTTCTCCAGCTCGTAGGTGCCCGCGTCCCAGATCCGGACGGTGCCCCCGCCGTACTCGCCCTTCGGGATGGTGCCCTCGAAGCCGCCGTACTCCAGCGGGTGGTCCTCAGTCGGTACGGCGAGGTGGTTTTGCCTCGGGTCGGTGGGTGGGCCCTTCGGCACCGCCCAGCTGACCAGCACCCCGTCGTGCTCGAGGCGGACGTCGTAGTGCAGGCGGCGGGCGTGGTGCTCCTGGATCACGAACGAGCGTCCGTCGGAGGCGTCGGGGGCGTCCTCGGGTACCGGCTCGGGCGTCCTCGCCGGGTCGCGCATGCTGCGGTAGGTGCTGAGCCGGTCCGCCTCGGCCCCGTCCCCTCGTGGCGCCGGCTCCTGCCTCGCCGGCCCCTCGGGGAGCAGACCGACGAGCAGGTCACCGGATTCCGCGACCCGGGCCAGCACCTCGTCGAAGCCGAGGTGGCGCAGGTCGGGATCGGCCAACTCGTCCCAGGTACGCGGCGCGGCCACCCACGGACGGGTGCGTCCGCGCAGGGAGTAGGGCGTGATCGTGGTCTTGTTGCCGTTGTTCTGGCTCCAGTCGATGAACACCTTGCCCGCCCGGTCGGCGCGGCGCATCACGGCGGTCACCCGGTCCGGATGGGCGGCCTGCAGGGCCCCGGCGAGCTCGCGGGCGAGGCGCGAGGCGTCCTCGGTGGTGAGGTTTCCGTCCAGGTGCGTGTAGAGGTGGATGCCCTTGCTGCCGCTGGTCACCGGGTAGGCGGTCAGGCCCGCGCCGTCCAGCACCTCGCGCACCCAGCCCGCCACCTCGGCGCACGCGGCCAGGGACACGCCCTCGCCCGGGTCGAGGTCGAGCACCAGGCGGTCGGGCGGCGCCGGGGTGCCGGCCTCGGTGAAGCGCCACTGCGGCACGTGCAGTTCCAGGGCGGCGAGCTGGGCCAGCCAGACCAGGGTGGCGATGTCGTTCGCGACCGGGTAGTCGTTGCTGCCACCGGAGTGCTCGATCGGGTAGCGCCGCACCCACTCCGGCGTCCCCTTCGGCAGGTTCTTCGCGAAGAAGACCCCGGGGTGGTCGCCGTCCTCGCCGACGCCCTCCGGCCACCGCTTGCGGGTGAGCGGACGCTGCCGCAGGTGCGGCACGAGCACGGCGCCGATCTCGGCGTAGTAGGCGATCACCTCGCCCTTCGTCGTGCCGGTGGCGGGGTAGAGCACCTTGTCGAGGTTGGTCAGGGCCAGCGTGTGCCCGTCGATGGTCACCGGCCGGCCGTCCGCGGCTGCCATGGCGGCCATCCTGCCGGAGACGGCGCCCCGTCGACAGCCCGGACCGGGGACGGTTCCGGGCAGTCCGGGTTATCCACAATTCGTTGAACGCCGTTCAAAATTGTGGAAAAGCCGGACCGTCAGGAACCGTCCCCGAGTACGGAGGCGCCAAGGGTGGCGCCGATCGGCTCGTGGATCACCAGCGTGGCCAGGCGGTCGTAGCCGGTGGCCTCCTTGTTGATCAGGACGAGGTTGTCGCCGGCGAACGCGTGGACGAGGCCCGCCGCCGGGTACACCACCAGCGACGTGCCGCCGACGATCAGGGTGTCGGCGCGGGACAGGTGCTCGACGGCGGCGTCCATCACGGACGGGTCGAGCGCCTCCTCGTAGAGCACCACGTCGGGCTTGATCACCCCGCCACACTCGCAGGTGGGCACGCCGTCCGAACCGAGGATCGTGTCCAGCGGGTACGCACGGCGGCAGCGCACGCAGTTGTTCCGGTGCACGCTGCCGTGCAACTCGAGCACCGTGCGTGAGCCGGCCGCCTGGTGCAGTCCGTCGATGTTCTGCGTCACCACGGCGGTGAGCTTGCCCTCCTGCTCGAGCCGGGCCAGCGCGAGGTGCGCCGGGTTCGGCTTCGCGTCGGGGTAGAGCAGGTGGCTGCGGTAGTAGTCGTAGAACTCCGCGGTGTGCTGGACGAAGAAGCTGTGGCTGAGCACCTGCTCCGGCGCGAACCGGGTGCCCGTGCTGCGGCTGTACAGCCCGTCGCCGGAACGGAAGTCGGGGATGCCGCTCTCGGTGGAGACGCCGGCACCGCCGAAGAAGACGATCCGGCGGCTGTGCGTGATGATTCGGCTCAGTTCACTGGCCATGTTCCGACCTTACGCCGGTCGGCGTGCACACCCTCCGGGCGAACACGGTTCGCAACGGTGCGCCCCGGGCCGTGAGACTGTCACCGGGCGGGGAATAGGCTCCCGCCATGAACGCCGCCTTCGCTGCGCCTGCCGATGCCTCGCCGGCCCGTCCGGGGATCGGGGAGCGGCTGGCCGCCCTGATCCGCGTCCCCACCGTCTCCGCCGAGCGGCCCGAAACCGGCGACGGTCCGTTCGAGGACCTGATCGCCCTCCTGGCCGATCTCTACCCGCTGCTCCACGAGCACCTCGCCTGCGAGCGGATCGGTGGCCTGGGCCTGGTCCACACCTGGGCCGGGCAGGACGCCGAGGCGGATCCGGTCGTCCTGATGGCCCACTACGACGTAGTACCTGTCGCCGGTCAGCAGGCGGAGTGGTCGGTGCCTCCCTTCGAGGGACGGATCACCGACGGCATCGTCTGGGGCCGCGGCGCCCTCGACGACAAGGGCGCCCTGTGCTCGCTGTTCGAGGCGGTGGAGAACCTGCTCGCCGAGGGCTGGACCCCGCCGCGCACCGTCCTGCTCTGCATCGGCCCCGACGAGGAGATGCACGGCGCCGGCGCCAGGCTGATCGCCGAGACCCTGAGGGGCCGCGGGGTACGGCCCTGGCTGGTGCTCGACGAGGGCGGCGCGATCACCGAGATCCCGTTCCCCGGGGTCAGCGGGGCCTTCGCGATGGTCGGGCTGGCCGAGAAGGGCGTGATGTCGGTCGAACTGTCCGCCGAGGGGACGGGCGGGCACGCGTCCGCGCCCACCGGGCTCACCGCGGTGGGGCGGGTGGCCCGCGCGGTCGCCCGGCTGAACCGCAACCCCTTCGACATCCGCATGCCCCGCACGGTGGTCAGCCTGCTCGCCGCACTCGCCGAGCACGCCGAACCGGCCTACGCCAGGGCCTGGCGCCTCGCCGCTTCGGCACCGTGGCTGGCCGCCCGGTTGCTCGCCGCGGCCGGGGGAGCGGACGGTGCGGCGCTCGTCCGCACCAGCCTCGCGCCCACCATGCTCGCCGGCGGCAGCAGCTCCAACGTGCTCCCGTCGAGTGCGTCCGCAATGCTGAACATCCGGGTGAACGTCGGCGAGACCACCGCAGGGGTCGTGGCCCGGCTGCGTCGGGTGATCGCCGACCCGAAGGTGTCCGTCCGCGTCGTCGAGAGCGACGAGCCGACCCCCGAGTCTCCGTCCGAGGACGCCCGGTTCGACCTGATCGCCGCCAGCGTGGACGCCGGCTACCCGGGCGTCGCCACGATCCCGTACCTCACCACCGCGGCCACGGACGGGCGCCACTGGCACCGCTTCGCGCCCGCCGTCTACCGGTTCGCCCCGCTCTACATCCCCGACGCCGAGCGGGCCGGCATCCACGGACGCGACGAGCGCGTGGCGATCGACAGCCTGGTTCGCGGCGAGCGCTGCTACCGGGCCCTGCTGAAGGGACTCCCGGCATGAGCGGCGACCCGGGTCCTTCGACGGGCGCGGGACCATCGGGTTCTGGCCAGAGCGCGATCGACCCCGGCCGGGTCCGCTTCGGGGCGCTCGGTGCGGTGGTCGGCTTCCTGGTCTTCGTCGAGCTGACCAGCGGCGTCATCCAGGGCTTCTACACCCCGCTGCTCACCGACATCGCCCGCCACTTCGGGGTGCCGGACGCCGACGTGAACTGGCTGGAGGGCGGCCAGGCGATGGTCGCCGCGATCGTCATCCCCGCGTTCGCGAAGCTCGGCGACATGATCGGGCACCGCCGCATGCTGCTGGTCTCCACCGCCCTCACCGCCCTCGCCAGTGCGGCCATGCCCCTGACCGGCAACTTCTGGCTGTTCCTGGTGGCCTGGTCGCTGCAGGGCTTCTACGTGGTCTGGCTCCCGCTGGAGACGGCGCTGATCTTCTCCCGGGCCCGGCCCACCGGGCACCCGGCCGCCCTCACCCGGCGTGCGGCCGGGGCGCTGGTGGGCGCGCTCGAGATCGGCGTGATCCTCGCCGCCCTGTCCGCCGGCCAGCTGATCGACGTCGTCCCGCTGCCCTACATCCTCTGGATCCCGGCGGCCGCGGTGGCGGCCTGCTTCTTCGTGATCCTGTTCGGGGTGAAGGAGTCGCCCGAGCTCCACGGCGGCCGCTTCGACGCGGTCGGCCTCGGCCTGGTCGCGATCGCGCTGCTCGCCTTCACCGGCGGGCTGTTCCTGCTCCGCGTGGACGGTCCCGGCAGTCCGCTCGTCTGGGCGGCCCTGGTGGCGGGACTCGCGATGTTCTACCCGTTCGTCCGCTGGGAATTGCGCCACCCCGATCCGGTGGTGGACGTGCGGATGTTCGCGGACGCGTCCCTGTGGCCGGTGTTCCTCACCGCCGGCCTGTTCGGCGTCAGCGTGCTCGGCGCGCAGGCGCCCCTGTCCACCTTCGCGCGCACCGACCCGTCCGTGTACGGGTACGGGCTCGGCGCGTCCAGCGGGCTCACCTCGGTCCTGATCGGGGTGTACGTGCTGACGCTGGCGGTCGGCGCGCTGCTGCTGCCCGCCGTGACCCGGTTCGTGACGCCGCGGTGGGCCCTGGTCGGCGCGAGCGGGCTCGTCGCCCTCGGCTACCTGCTGTTCCTGCCGCTCCACGCCACCTTCGGCCAGACCGTGACCAACATGGTGATCGCCGGGCTCGGCTCCGGCGCGCTGGTGGCCGCCCTGCCGGCGGCCGCGGCGTCCGCCGCCCCGCACGGGCAGACCGGGGTCGCGACCGGGCTGACGAACTCGGTGAAGACGGTGGGCGGCGCGGTCGCGTCCGCCGTGTTCGGGATCGCGCTCGCCACCCACGCCGACGGTTCGGTCGCCGGGACGGCGGGCTCGTTCAGTGGCTACGTCACCGTCTGGACGGTGTGTGGCCTGACCGGGCTCGCGGCGGCGATCGCCCTGCTGTTCGTTCCCCCGACGGCGTTCAGCGACGGGACGGCGTAGCCGGGAGGGCTCAGCCCTTCACGCGCCGGGCCATCTCCTTCGCGACCGTCGCGGCCAGCACCCGATCGACCTCGAGGTGCGCAGCCTGGCGGGCGTCCGCGGCGGCCTCGGGGCGCGCCTGCAGGGCCTCGACGACCTGCGCGACCGCCTCGGCGTCCGGCGCGTCAGTGGTGTCCACGACGAGGTCGTAGGCGGACTCGTCGGCCCAGTCGGTGCCGTAGAACAGCCGGACGAACCGAGCGCGGATCTCGTCGTCGGCCCGGACCAGTTCGGCCGCCTCTCCGTCCGGGATGTGGTCGCGCTTGCCGACCCGGCGGGCGCGCGTGGCGTCCGAGGCCTTCACGAACACGTTCAGCACGTCGGCCATCCCGCCGAGCACCCGGTAGCCGCCGCGGCCCAGGATCACCACGTTGCCGCGGGCGGCGATGGCCGCGATGGTCTCGTTCATCATCTCGATGGTGACCGTGCTGTTGTGGTCGAACAGTTCCCGGATCCTCGGCTTGCGGTCGTAGATGAGGTCGAGCCGGGTCAGACCGTACTGGCGGATGACCCTGTTGATGAGCGACTTGTCGGCGAACTCGTAGCCGAGCTCGGTGGCGAGGGCCCGCGCGATCCGCGCACCGTGGGTGCCGACCTGGCGGGAGATGGTGATGACGGCCATGGGTGTCTCCTTCGCGCGGACCTCAATGTCCGCATGTTATAACAATACCGGTGACAGGGTGTCCGGCGGGAGGGGTTCGGCCGAATCCCGGGACGGAGCGGACGGCTCAGCCCAGCAGGTCCAGCACCGTGCGGCCGACGCCGTCCTCGGCGTTGCCCGGGACCACGGTGAAACCGGCCCGGAGCAGGCTGCGGTGCCCGTTGGCGACCACGTACCCGCGTCCGGCCCAGGCGAGCATCGTGGCGTCGTTCGGCATGTCGCCGACGGCCGCCACGTCGTCCGCCTCGATGCCGAGTTCCTCGCAGAGCAGCGCCAGCGTGCTCGCCTTCGTCACGCCGGGCGCGCTGAGTTCGAGCAGCCCGTACGCGCCCGCCACCACCGAGTGGGTCTGGGTGAGCCGGTCGCCGACCACCCCGGACGCGCGTTCGGCGAGCCCGTCGCTGTCGAGCGTGCCGTGGTAGCCGAGCAGCTTGATCACCGGCCCGATCCGGTCGGTCAGGGCGGCCAGGTCGGCCATCACGGCTCCGGCGGACGCCCGCTCCACGGACGGGCAGTCGGGCTCGCAGCCGAAGCCGGTCGGGGTCTCGAAGCCGAACGTCGTGCCGGGGATCGCGGCCCTCAGCGCGTCCGCGACCTCGACGGCCACGGCGGCGTCCAGCGGGAAGCTGCGCACCACCGTGCGGGTGGCCAGGTCGAACACGGCGGCGCCGTTGCTGACGATCACCTTCGAGTGCGCCTCGGCGAGTTCGTCAAGCACGTCCAGCCAGCGCAGCGGGCGGCCGGTCGCCACCACGAACGGGATGTCGAGTTCGGCGGCCCGGCGCGCCGCGGCGAGGTTGGTGGGCGAGACCCGGTGGTCCGGGCCGAGGAACGTGCCGTCCAGGTCGGTGGCGATGAGCCGGGGCCGTCCGGCCGGCGAGCCGGTCACAGCCGCGAGTTCGGGGTGGGGGAGCCCGGGCCGGACGGGGAGCCCGACGCGGGTGACGGCGAGGCCGAGGACGGGGACGGTGAGCCGGACGCGGGTGACGGCGAGGCCGAGGACGGCGACGGGGAGCCCGACTGCGGTGACGGCGAGCCAGACTGGGGCGACCCCGACCCGCTCGTCGGCACGGGCGGCGGCGGCGACACCTCGGGCGCCTGCTGGAAGATCAGGATGGCGATCAGGACCGCCAGCGCCGCGAGCAGCAGCATCAGCAGCCACGAGGCGAGGATCGACAGCCAGCCGGCGCGGTCGTGGCGTCCCGGCCAGGGCAGCGGCCACAGCTTCGCGATGCCGGGCCGGGCCCGGTCGATCCAGTGCAACCGGTAGTCGGGACCGGCCGGGGTGCCCTGCAGGGGCACGTCGGAGAGGTCGACCTCGGCGAGGATGCGCGAGGCCTCGGCGGCCGAGGCGGGGGAGGCGTCGTAGGCGAGCGCGACCCAGGGCGTGGCCGGCGTCTCCTCGCCGATCCGGGGGTCGTCGTGCTGGTCGTCGGTGTAGCGGTGGCCCAGCCGCCCCTCGCCCTGGCCGTGACCGCCGCGCGCCAGCACGGTGTCGATGTGCATCTGGTTGACGGTGCCGGCGAACCGCTCGCGGGCCCCGGCGTCCGCGGCCGCGCCCTCGGAGAGCAGGATCAGCATCGTCGGGGTGTTGGCCTGGTCGTGCCCGATGAAGGCGACGCCGGACGGCGCGGCCACCAGCCGGGCGTCCAGCCAGAAGTCCCCGACCTTCGGCGGGTCGGACGGCAGCAGCGGGGAGAGCCGTGGCGGCTGGGGGCCGTCGCTCGGCGGTTCCGGTGCGGTCATCTCGTCCCATCGTCGTGCGGGGCGCTCCCGCGGTGCCCCCATTGTGCCGTATGGCTCCAGTCGGGGCGGGACGCGCTGGGGCCCCCACAGGAGACCCACAGTGGTAGCCGGTATCGTTGACCCGGCCTCCGATGGCAACCCGGACAGCAGGAGAATTCGCGTGACCGATCCCACCCAGCCCGCGGCTGCGCCCGCACCCGCCCAACCGCAGGCAGCCGGCTCCGACGCGGCGAAGGCAGCCAAGCTGCTCGGCGAGGCGATCGCGCAGGTGCAGCGCGTCATCGTCGGCCAGGAGCACATGGTCGAGCAGCTCATGGTGGCGCTGCTCGCCAAGGGCCACTGCCTGCTCGAGGGCGTGCCCGGCGTGGCGAAGACGCTCGCCGTACGCAGCTTCGCCACCGTGGTCGGCGGCCAGTTCGCCCGCATCCAGTTCACGCCCGACCTGGTCCCGTCCGACATCGTC
>JAXGTK010000058.1:0-13451 GCA_040774965.1 Propionicimonas sp.
CCGGGTCAGGAAGGTGGCCTCCTCGAGGGCCGAGTCGCCGCCACCGACGACCGCGATGTCCTTGTCGCGGAAGACGAAGCCGTCGCAGGTGGCGCACCAGGAGACGCCGCGTCCGCTGTAGACCTCCTCGGCCGCGATGCCGAGCTTGCGGTAGCCCGAGCCCATCGCGAGGATCACCGCGCGGGCGGAGTAGGTGTTGCCCTCGGAGTCGGTCACGGTCTTGACGTCGCCGGTCAGGTCGACCGCGGTGACGTCGTCGGTGATGATCTCGGCGCCGAAGCGTTCGGCCTGGCCACGCATGGCGACCATCAGGTCGGGGCCCATGATGCCGTCGGTGAAGCCGGGGTAGTTCTCCACCTCCGTGGTGTTCATCAGGGCGCCACCGGCGTCCACGGCGCCCTCGAAGACGAGGGGCTTCAGGCCGGCGCGGGCAGTGTAGATGGCGGAGGTGTATCCGGTCGGGCCGGAACCGATGATGATGACCTCACGGATGTCGGACATGCGCATTTTCCTCAACGAACTCGGGTGAGTGCCCAACTCTAGCGAGCACTTCTACTGACATCCGGCTAACCCCGCGGACGCGTCCGGCATTCCCGGGGACGGTTCCGAACGGTCCGGGTTTTCCACAGCCGGGCCTGCCCGGCCCGACTTCTGCACAGCGCAGCCGGTGAGGACCGGCGCCGGGGGTCTCGACAGGCTCGACCAGCCGGACGGGGTTGACGGGCCGGGGGTTCGAGCAACCGGACGGGTTCGAGCAGCGCGACGGGTGCCTAGCCGCCGAACTGGGCGGCCCACTCGGCGACCCGGGCGGCGCTCTCGGCGTCCGAGAGGTCCTCGATACGGGTCAGGATCGACCAGCGGACGCCGAACGGGTCCCGGATGCTGGCGAACCGGTCGCCGGAGACGAAGTCGGCTGCGGGTTCGCGGACGACCGCGCCCGCGGCCACCGCCTTCCCGACCACGGCGTCCGCGTCGGGGCAGTAGAGCGCCAGCGAGAAGCTGGAGTCCTCGCCGCCGGGCTGGCCGATGAGGTGGTAGTCGGGCATCGGCTCGCCGAGCTGCAGGCGGCCGTGGCCGAAGTCGAGTTCCGCGTGGACGAGGACGTCCCCGAACTCGGTGGTGGAGACCACCGTCGCACCGAACACGTCGCGGTAGAACGCCAGGGCGTCCCGGGCCGGGGTGAGGGACAGGAAGGGCGTGATGCTCGAGAAGCCGTTCGGACGGCCTTCGGTGGTGTGGGTTCCGTTCGCTGCTGCCATGCCCTCGAAACTAGGGACGCGCGGTACTGCCGGGCTTGCAGATTCCCGCCACGGTCCGGGGAGCCGCCTTCGGCCTGGTCGAGCCCGTCGAGGCCCAAAGCGTCGGCGGGGTCACCTAGGCTCAGCCCATGCTGCCGTCCTCGCGGGGGACGCTCTACCCGAAGCGCCTGCCCGACTTCCACCGCCTCGAGCCGCCGGACGGTGCGGAGGAGCTCGTGCGCTGGTTCTGGATCAGCAGCTGGAACCTCTCCGACGGATCGGTGTCGCGGCAGCAGCTGATCGGCTTTCCCGCGCTGAACCTGGTGGTGGAGTCGGCCATGGTCGGGCTTTCCGGGCCGACCACACGGGCGTCCCACCGGGACCTGTCCGGGCGCGGCTGGGTGGTGGGTGCGCTGCTGCGCCCGGCGGCGGTGCCGGGGTTCAGCGACGACCCCGCGTCCCTGCGCGACGAGTACGTGGCCCTGGCCGAACCGGACCTGCACGCGCGGGTGGCGGAGGCGTTCGGCGACCCGCTCAGCGGTCAGGGGCGGCGTGCGGCGTCCGACGTGCTCGCGGACTGGCTGGCCCGGCGGGTCGGTGAACCCGCCCCGGACGCGCTGCTGGCCAACCGGATGGTGGCCCTCGTCGAGGCCGATCCCGACCTGCTCCGGGTCGGGGAGCTGGCCGACCGGCTCGGGGTCTCCGAGCGGACGCTGCAGCGGCTCGCCACCCGTTACGTCGGCCTCGGGCCGGCGGCCCTGATCCGGCGTCGCCGCCTGCAGGAGGCGGCCGAGCGGATTCGCACCGACCCCGACACCGACCTCGCGTCCCTGGCCGCCGAGCTGGGCTACGCCGACCAGGCGCACCTCACCAACGAGTTCACCCGCGTGCTCGGCCTCAGCCCGGCCGGCTACCGCCGCGACGCCACCGGCTGAGCGTCCGTCCGACGCATCTCCAGACCCGACCGGACCAGATCGGGGACGGTTCCTGTTACGGTCCGCCCGGGGAGACGGCCCGTAACAGGAACCGTCCCCAATACGGTCCACACGCTCAATGGGGCAGGACGAGGTCCAGGCCCAGCCAGTCGGCGAGCGCTGCGACCTCGTCGTGGACGGCATCGCGCGTGGCGTCCGTCCACTCCCCGTCCTCGTGGACGGCGCGGACAACCAGCTCCCCGGCCTCGCGGTCGGCGTGCGCGTCCACCTTCCCGACCAGCTCGTCACCGGCGAGCACGGGAAGCGCCCAGTAGCCCCAGCGCCGCTTCGCCGCCGGCTTGTACATCTCCAGCTGGTAGTCGAAGTCGAAGAGCTCGGCCATGCGCCTGCGGTCGAACACCAGCCGGTCCAGGGGCGAGAGCAACGCCACCCGTCCCTCGAACGGCTGCCCGAGCTGGGCGGGGTCGACCCGCCACCGGCCGCGCAGCCCCTCGACCACGGCGGCCTCACCGGAGGACTCCACGTCGTTGGGCTCGATCGCCGTTTCCGCGGCGCGGGCGCGCGCGATGCCGAGAGAGGCGAGCCGGCGCCGGTTCCGCTCGGCGAGGGCCTCGGCGAGAGGGACGACCGGGTCGTCGGGGTAGACGCGTTCGGCGAGGTCGAACCGGCGCTCGCCGTCCTCGCGTCCGGACACTGCCACCTCGCCGCGCGCCACCAGGAGGTCGAGCATCTTCAGCACGTTCCTGCTGTTGGTCCACCCGGTCGAACGCCAGGGACGCACGCACGTGTCGGGCAGGTCGCGCGCGGGCAGCGGCCCGTCCCCGCGCAGCCGTTCAAGGATGTCCAGCCGGCAGGCGTTGTTGTCGTCCACCCAGGCGGCGATCGCGTCCTGCCAGGGACGCGTCCCTCCGGGCCACGCCGCCATCCCGGCCCGGTACAGCGCGAGGTCCTCCGCCGGCCGGAGCAGCATGAGTACCTCGACCAGGCGCTGCCCGTCGAGCGCCTCCTGTACCTCTGCGGGGTCGTACGCGGCCCCGAGGCGGCTCCACAGCACGAGGTCGTGGCTCGGCGCCACGGCCCGCGTCACGTCGTACTGCAGGAAGGTGAGGTGCCGCACCACGTCGAGCGCGTCCTCGGGGCGGCGGGCGTCCAGCAACTGGGCCCGGACGGCGATCCGTCGCGCGTCGTCCCGGGAGAGTTCGTGGACTGCGGCCATGGGGGAGTGTAGGCAGGCGGGCCGCCGGCTGAACAGGCACTCCCCGGCCGAGCCCGGTCCGGACTCCGGCCCGCGTCTGAAGTACGCTCGCCAACGTGCTGACCCTGCTCTCTCCCGCGAAGTCGCTCGACTACGAGTCCCGGCTGCCGAAGCTCACTGCCAGCCAGCCGAGGATGCTGGACGAGTCGCAGCGCCTGGTCGAGGTGATGCGGACGAAGTCGGTGGCCGACCTCGCGGGGCTGGCCGGCATCTCCGACGAGCTGGCCGCGCTCAACGCCGACCGCTGGGCGTCCTTCCGGACACCGTTCACCCGGCAGAACGCGCGTCCGGCCGTGCTGGCGTTCAGCGGGGACGTCTACCAGGGCATGGACGTGCGGCACCGCTTCAGCACCCGCGACTACACCGAGGCGCAGAAGACCGTGCGGATCCTGTCCGGGCTGTACGGAGTGCTGCGTCCGCTGGACCTGATGCAGCCGTACCGGCTCGAGATGGGCTCCCGCCTGGCCACCGACCGCGGCCGTTCGCTGTACGACTGGTGGGGGTCGAGGATCACCGAGGTCCTGCGCGAGGACCTGGCCGCCTCGCCGGGACCGGGCGTGGTAGTCAACCTGGCGTCGGCGGAGTACTTCGGCGCCGTGCGTCCCGACGAGCTGGACGCGCCGGTCGTCTCGCCCCGGTTCGAGGACACGGACGCCCGCGGCCGGCGCAGCGTGGTGTCCTTCTTCGCCAAGCGGGCCCGCGGCGAGTTCGCGGCCTGGCTGGTGCGGAACCGGGTGCGCTCGGCGTCCGCGCTGACCGCGTTCGACGGCGCCGGTTACCGATACGACAAGGCGTCCTCGACGCGCGAGGTGCCGGTTTTCGTCCGCGCCTTCGCCGACCGCTGAACCCGCCCGGACCGAATCAGGGACGGTTCCTGATTCGGTCCACCCCCGAGGATGGACCGAATCAGGAACCGTCCCCAACTTGGTCCACCTGCCATGCTGGACGGCGTGAAGGCTGCGGACTGGGCGAGGGTGCGGCAGGGCGCCGTCGTGATGGGCGTCGTGGTGGCGGTCCTGTGGGCGATCGAACTCGTCGACCTCGCCCTGCACCACTCACTGGACCTGCTGGCGATCCGGCCGTGGACGCTGTCCGGGCTGGTCGGCATCCTGTTCGCCCCGCTCCTGCACTCGGGTTTCGCGCACCTGGCGGCCAACTCCGTGCCGTTGTTCGTGCTCGGCACCGTGCTGTGGGCGAGTGACCGGCGCGAGTTCGCCTGGGCCACCGCCTTCGCGTGGGTGGGCTCGGGCATCGTGGCCTGGTTGCTCACCCCGCCCGGCGTCCTCGTGCTCGGTGCGTCCGGAGTGGTCCTCGGCTGGACGGCGTACCTGATCGTGCGCGGCTTCCTGAGCCGCGACGCCGTGCACCTCGTGATCGGTCTCGTGGTCGGGCTCGCGTACGGCTCGATCCTGTTCGGCGTGCTGCCCCTGAAGGTCGGCGTCTCGTGGCAGGGCCACCTGGGCGGCGTGATCGGCGGCGTCGTGGCCGCCTGGTTCGTCCATCGCCGCGGACGGAAGCCGCGGCGATGAAACCACCTGGACCGAATCAGGAACCGTCCCCGATTCGGTCCACCCCCACGACGCTACGCGAAAGCCGACGACGCTACCGTCCCCACGTAGCGTCGTCGGCTTCCGCGTAGCGCCGCTGACCGGGACGCGGGCGCCGGCGCGTCCGAACGCTACGACAGGCCGTAGGCGCGGTGGACCATCCAGATCGGGTGCTCGGTCTTCACCCCGGACGACTGCTCGATCTGCCAGCGGCAGGTCTCGGTGTCGCACAGGGCGAGGTTCGGGTTGGTCTTCTTCACCATGTCGAACAGCGGCTTGCCGACGGCCTGCGCGATGTCGTACTTCTCCTTCTTCAGCCCGTAGGTGCCGGCGATGCCGCAGCAGACCGCACCCGACTCGACCACGGTCAGGCCCGGGATCAGCCGCAGCACCTCGACCGCCGGCATGCCCATGCCCTGGCTCTTCAGCTGGCACGGCGCGTGGTACGGGACGGTCATCTCGATCGTGGCGAAGTCGGTCGGCAGCTCACCGGCCTCGTGCAGGTCGAGCAGGAACTCCATGATGTCGCGGGTCCGCGTCCCGACGTCCTTCAGCCGCTCGTCGTCGACGCCCATGATCTCGTGGGCCTCGTGCTTGAGCATGCCGGTGCACGAGCCGGACGAGGAGATGATGGTCAGGTCCGTCCCCGCCGTGCGCAAGTCGTCGCACAGTTTCAACACCGACGCGGACGCCTGCTCGAACAGCCCGTTGGACTGCTGGGCCAGGCCGCAGCAGCCCTGCTTCGGCACGATCACCTCATACCCCAGGTACTCCAGCACCTCGACCGACTTCTTCGAGGTCTCCACCTCGAAGTAGCCGCCCGCGCAGCCGTGGAAGAACACCAGCGCGCCGCGGGTCGGCGCCTTGGCCGGCTTCGGACGCTTGCGGAACCAGCTCTCGAAGGTCTGGCTCTGCGGCGGCGGCATCGGGGCGTCCCGGTGCACGCCGACGACCTTCTCCATGATCGTGCGGATCGGCTTGTTGTTCAGCGCGGCCTTCGCGATCGGCGCCACCGGCGTCATCACGGCACCCATCAGCGTGGTCTGCCCGATCAGCTTGTCGCGCAACGGCATGTGGTCGGCCTTCATCACCGCGCGCGCCTGGCTGTTCAGCTCGGCGATCTGGACGCCCTGCGGGCAGACCAGCGTGCAGGTGCCGCAGCTGGAGCAGTAGTCCAGCGAGTGGTCGACGCTCTCGCCGTTGCGGTAGCGCTCGGCCTGCGGTCCGACGAACTTCGGGCCGGAGAACAGCGGCGTGACCGCGGCCACCGGGCACTGCGTCTCGCAGATCGTGCACTTCACGCAGGCGTCCAGGCTGGACCTGGCGAACTCGTGGCCGGCGAACTCCAGGCCCGGCTTGGTCTGCTCACTCATGCCAGCTCCTCCACGATCGAATCGGCGGCGCGCACCGCGCTGCCGAGCGCGATGCCGTCCCCGGACTTCTCGGCCCACCGCGACGAGCCGCCGATGATGCCTCCCGCCGCGAACAGGTTCGGATGGACGGCCGCACCGGCGGCGTCCACGACCCGCATGTCCCTGCCGACGCGGACGCCGACGCTGAACAGCGGCTGCTCGGCGCCCCAGTAGTCGCCGTGCACCAGCGGGCCGCTGTCGAGGCCCTGCAGCGGCAGCCCGAACAGTGTCTCGGTGACGTTGCCGTAGGAGTCCAGCTCCAGGGCACCGGACTCGAACCCTCCGGCGGCGAGCAGGAACGCGTCCGCCGTGAACTCCCGGGGGGCGCCGGCGGTGGCCATCGTGACACCCTTGACCACGCCGTCCTCGACCCGGGTGGACACCGCGCGCGTCCCGTTCACCACGCGGACGCCGGACGCCTTCGCGAGCGCCGTCAGCGCCTCGTTCAGCCGCATCCCCGGCACCGACGGCGGTGGCAGCGGGATCTCGAAGACCGGGTGCCCGAGCTTCCCGGACAGGTCCTTCCACGCCTCGCGGTCCTTCAGCCCCAGCACCGCGGGCAGGCCGACGGTCTCGCCCTCGTTCAACAGCGGCTTCAGCGCGGCGGCGAACCGGTCCCGGAACGCCGGGTCGTCGAACGCGCGGGCGTAGGTCAGGCCGGAGGAGTCCACCTCGCCGTCCCGGGCCGGCACGTCCACCATCACGGGACGGGCGTCCAGGCGGCCGCCGTCGGGCAGCGGCGTGCGGGACAGGTTCTCCGCGACCAGCTTCGGGTGGAAGTCCTTCAGCCGGCGCAGGCCGACGATCGCGAACCGGGCACCGTCGGTGACGTTGCCGGCGACCATGCTCGGCTGCGCCAGGCAGGTGGGCCTGATCGCGCCGACCGCGGTCGGCAACTGGTAGTTCGCCTCGGCGTCGCCCACCAGCAGGTCGGGCAGCAGGCCCTTCAGGTACCCGATGCCGGTGTGCACGGCCTCGGCGCCGATCGTGGCGTACGGGTGCGCGGGACGGGCGGACGCGACCGCGGACAGCGTCAGCACGGGGTTGGTGACCCGGTCGGGCGCGTAGCCGAGCACGTCGATGCTGCCCTGGCCTAGCTGCAGCCCGCCGATGCCCTTGGTCAGCAGGGTGACGGCCACGCCCGCTCCGGCGAGACGGTTGGCGGCGACGAGTCCGGACAGGCCGGCGCCGATGACGATCACGCGGCTCACAGGGCCACCTCACTCTCGGGCTGGGGCAGGTGCTCGACGTCGAGCGTGCCCTGGAAGATCCAGTTGTCGAGGGCCGTCTGGCGGGCCTGGTCGCCGTAGAGGATCGGCCACAGTCCGATCCAGCGGTTCTTCAGGAACAGCCGCAGCAGGCCGGTGGCCCGTTCGATGTCGATGTGGTCGGTCTCGAGCGCGATGCCGGTGGCCCGCATCGAGCAGAACCCGCCCTGGCAGGGGCCCATGCCGAGCCGCAACTGGCGACGCAGGTCGTCGAACGTGCCCTTGGGCTGGGTGGCGAGCGCGTCGGTGAACATCTTGCGGCTCATCAGCTCGCACTCGCAGATGATCTGGTCGTCGAGCCGGTCGTGCTCGCGGTCCTCGAGGCGGTGGGTGACCAGGTAGTTCTTGCCGGGCTCCGAGCCGGGCAGGTCCTCCTCCGCCGTGCGGCAGGCCCGCTTCTCGCCGAGCTTGTCGCACATGGCGTCCACGATGTGCTCGGCCATCAGCCGGTAGGTGGTGAGCTTGCCGCCGCCGATGGTGAGCATCCCGTCCAGGCCGTCGCGGGTGGTGTGGTCGATCACCGCCATGCCGCGGCTCATGTGCCGGGTGTCGGCCGCCGCGACCCGCGAGTCCTTGATCAGCGGACGCGCGCCCGCCCACGCGTGCAGCGCCCGCGACTGGCGGAAGCCGGGGACCAGCACCTCGCCGGCGTCCAGCATCTGCTGCACCTCGTTGTGCTCGATCGCGAGGTTGTCGGGGTCGTCGACCTTCACGTCCGTGGTGCCGATGATGCTGACCGTGTGCACCGGGACGAGGATGTCGCCGTCGGCGGGGTGGATGCAGCGGTTCACCACGCGGTTCACCAGGCGGTGGTTCATCGCGATCATGATGCCGCGACCCGGGATCACGTCGACCGGGTGGGCGCCCGCCATGGCGGCGATCTGGCCGGCCCACGGGCCCGCGCAGTTGAGCACGAAGTTGCAGTCGATGACCACGTCCTCACCGTTCTTGAGGTCGGTGCAGTGGACGGCGGTGACGCGGGATTCCGCGGTGTCGATCTTCGTCACGCGGTGGTAGGTGAGGATCTCGGCGCCGTACGCCTTCGCCGAGTTCGCCGCGCCCCAGACCAGCTGCCAGCCGTCCACCGACCCGTCCTGCACCTCGATGGCGCGCTGGATGCGCGGGTTGAGCCGGGGCTCGTTGCGCAGGGCCTCGGCGACGTTGATCTCCTGGGCGGGGACGCCGGTGGCCTTCGCACCCTCGAGGAACTTGTCCGCAAAGGTGGGGTCGTCGTCGGGCCCGGTGACGAAGTACCCGCCCGTGGTCTCGACCGCGTTGGCCTGGATCCGGGTCAGGATCGCGTTCTCCTGGGCGCACTCCGTCGCGGACAGCGGGTCGCTGACCACATAGCGTCCGCCGGAGTGCAACAGGCCGTGGAACCGTCCGGTGGTTCCCTGGCCCAGGTCGGCGCGTTCCAGCAGCACTGTGCTGTACCCCCGCATCGCGACGTCCCGGACCACCCCGGCGCCCGTCGAGCCGCCACCGATGACGACGACGTCAACCGCCAGCTTCCTCACGTAGACCTCCCGAAAGTCATGCGACACCGGCGCCCGGGACTCCTCGTCGCGTCCGGGCGGCACACAGCGCGCCTCCTGTGTTCAGGCTAATCAGCCGCGGCTCCGGGATTCATCCCCGGAGCACAAGGTCGCCCAGACGTGCACGAAGGTCCCGCACGGATGGGAAATCGACAGCGGACGGACGGGCTAGAGCCGCGCGCGGTCGAGGACGGCGCGGGCGGTGCCCTCGTCGAGCACCAGGTCGGTGGTGGTGCCGGCCCGCAGCGCCCCGATCACCGCGGGCGCCCGGGACGGGTCGGCGACGACGCAGATCCGGCGCGGCACCCGCTGCAGTTCGGCCGGGGTGAGCCCGGTCGCGCGGTCGTTGTAGGAGATGTCCGCGTAGGAGCCGTCCTCGCGCAGCAGCACCGTGCACACGTCGCCGACCACGCCGTCCGCGGCGAGCTGGCGCATGTCCGAGGTGTCCATGTAGCCGGCCGTGTAGACGTGCGAGGGCACCCGTCCCTCCAAGCATCCCACGCCGAACACGGCCAGGTCGAGCTTCTGGTGCAGCTTCAGCACGTTCTGCACCGAGCGCTCCCGCCACATGGCCTGCTTGGTGGCCGGGTAGTCGAAGAAGGCCGGGACGGGGAACAGCACCACCCGCGCGTCGAAGGCGTCCCCGATCGACTGCAGGATCTCGCCGATGTACGGGATGCCGGAGCTGCGCTGGTTGGCGCCGCCGTTGATCTGCACCACCGTCGAGCCGACCAGCGGACGCCGGCCGAGGTGCTTGACGACGTGGGAGAGGGTGACGCCCCACGCCACCCCGATCAGCTGGTGGTCGTCCACGGCCTCGGTGAACAACCGGCCCGCGAGCCGGGCCACCTGGTCGAAGCGGACGTTCTCGTTGGCGTTCTCGCGCACGGAGACCATGTGCACGCGGACGCCGAAGTGGCGGCTGATCGCCGACGCCAGCGGTGACTGTGAACCGCTGTGGTCGGCGAGGCTGATCCTCACCAGTCCGGACTCGCGCGCGTCCTTCAACAGCCGGGACACAGACGACCGGGAGAGCTTCAACTGGTGAGCGATGCTCTCCATGGTTTCGCCCTGAATGTAGTAGCGGGAGGCCGCTTGGTACATGTCCTCGTAGCGCTCGTTCAAGCTTGCACCCTTCCCGTGCACGTTCGTGCACAGGTCTAGCGCATGCGTTCAAGCGTTAGCAAGATGGGCGGTGCGGGACGGGGCTAACGTTAGACACCACCGTGCCCACATTGCCGTGGTTCAGCGGTACGAAGGAGTCAGATGAACCTCACTGTGTTCGACGGTCCAGTCGGCACCGCCGCTGTTGCGGCAGATGGTGAGTCAGGCTCCGAATCTGCTGGGCACAGTCACAATCCACGTCCGCATCGAAGAGCCTCGGCGGACGTGGCCAGCGTGGAGGCTCCGGTGGCCAGCGTGGGTCGCCGCCAGGTCAGTCCGGCGCGCTGGTGCGCCGGCTGTCGTCCAGTACAACCGTCCGGCGCTCGACGCCCCCTGTGGGCGAGTGGGGCGCAGCACCCCGAGCGGATGTCTGTTACTCAATTCCCAACCGTCTGAACAAGACATTGAACATCGCCTGCGTCCCCATGGGGGATGCCTAACTGATGCCCGATCCGAAGGGCGTCTGAAAGTGAGAGTGAAGTGACTGGAGCTCTGTTCCTCTCTGAGGTCGTCGGTACTGCGATGCTCCTCCTCCTCGGTGCGGGTGTGGTCGCCAACACCGCTCTGACCAAGTCGAAGGGCAACGGTACCGGGTTCCTGTTCGTGAACCTCGGCTGGGGTCTCGCCGTCATGATGGGCGTTCTCGTCTCCCAGAAGTCCGGCGCCCACCTGAACCCGGCTGTGACCGTCGGTCTCGCCGCCCGCGATCTCGCTGAGGGTAACGCGGTCGACTGGGGCAAGGTCTTCGGCTACATCGTCGCCCAGATGATCGGTGCCTTCATCGGTGCCGTGCTCTGCTGGCTGGCCTACAAGCAGCACTTCGACGAGGAGCCCGACCCGGCGACCAAGCTGGGCGTGTTCTCCACCGGTCCTGCCATCCGCAGCTACGGATGGAACCTGACCACCGAGGCCATCGGCACCTTCGTGCTGGTCTTCGTGATCATCGCGGCCGGCATGGTCGATTCCGTCGCCCTCGGCTGGCTGAGCGCCCTCGGCGTCGGCCTGCTCGTGGTCGTCATCGGTACGTCCCTCGGTGGTCCTACCGGGTACGCCATCAACCCTGCTCGTGACCTCGGCCCGCGCATTGCGCACGCCGTGCTCCCGATCAAGGGCAAGGGCGACTCCGACTGGGCCTACTCCTGGGTCCCGGTTGTTGGCCCGCTCATCGGTGGTGCGCTCGCCGGCGCAGTGGCTGGCCTCCTGCTGCCTGCGTGAACCTGATCCCGGGTGGGCGGGCTGATGCCTCGGCCCGTCCACCCGGACCCCAACCCGCCCCCGAAACAGGACAGCGGGCCGGTGGCCGCCGACCCGCTGTCGCAAGAATCATCATCCTCTTCGAATAATGACGTGGAAGGAATTATCCATGGCCGACAAGTACATCCTCGCGATTGACCAGGGAACGACCAGCTCCCGGGCGATCGTCTTCAACCACGAGGGCCGGATCGTCTCCGTGGGGCAGAAGGAACACGAGCAGATCTTCCCGCGTGCAGGCTGGGTCGAGCACAACGCGATCGAGGTCTGGGACGCGGTTCGCGAGGTCGTCGCCGAGGCTCTGGCGAAGGCCAGCCTCAACAAGGAGAACATCCAGGCCGTCGGCGTCACCAACCAGCGCGAGACCACGCTGGTCTGGAACAAGGAGACCGGCCAGCCGGTCTACAACGCCATCGTCTGGCAGGACACCCGTACCGCAAAGATCGTCGAGGAACTCGGCGGCGGTGACCAGGACAAGTACAAGGCCCGCGTGGGCCTGCCCCTGGCCACCTACTTCTCCGGCCCCAAGGTCAAGTGGGTTCTCGACAACGTCGAGGGCGCCCGCGCCGACGCCGAGGCCGGCAAGCTGGTCATGGGCAACATGGACACCTGGGTGATCTGGAACCTCACCGGTGGTGTCGACGGCGGCGTGCACGTCACCGACGTGACCAACGCCTCCCGCACCATGCTGATGGACCTGAACACCCTCAGCTGGGACGCCGACATCGCGGCCGACATGGGCATCCCGATGAGCATGCTGCCCGAGATCAAGTCGTCCTCGGAGATCTACGGCTACGGGCGCGAGCAGGGTCTGCTCGGCGGCGTCCCGGTCGCCGGTGACCTGGGCGACCAGCAGGCTGCCACGTTCGGCCAGGCCGCGTTCAACGTCGGCGACGCCAAGAACACCTACGGCACCGGCTGCTTCATGATCATGAACACCGGCGAGGAGATCGTTCCCTCCAAGAACGGCCTGCTCACCACCCTGTGCTACAAGATCGGTGACCAGAAGCCGATCTACGCACTCGAGGGTTCGATCGCGATCACCGGCGCCCTGGTGCAGTGGCTGCGCGACAACCTGAAGATGTTCTCCTCCGCCCCGGAGATCGAGGAGCTGGCCGCGTCCGTCGAGGACAACGGTGGCGCCTACTTCGTGCCGGCGTTCTCGGGCCTGTTCGCCCCGTACTGGAAGGCTGACGCCCGCGGTGCGATCGTCGGTCTCACCCGGTTCGTCAACCGTGGCCACATCGCCCGCGCCGTCCTGGAGGCCACCGCCTACCAGACCCGTGAGGTGCTGGACGCCATGGAGGCCGACTCCGGCGTGAAGCTCGCCGAGCTCAAGGTCGACGGCGGCATGACGATGAACGAGACCCTGATGCAGTTCCAGGCCGACCAGCTGGGCGTGCCGGTGGTGCGTCCGGTCGTCGCCGAGACGACTGCCCTGGGTGCTGCCTACGCCGCTGGCATCGCCACCGGTTACTGGCAGGGCGAAGCCGACGTCATCGCCAACTGGGCCGAGGACAAGCGGTGGGAGCCGAAGGCGGAGGAGGGCGAGCGCGCCCGCCTGTACCGCAACTGGAAGAAGGCCGTCACCAAGACCTTCGACTGGGTCGACGACGACGTCGAGTGACGTCTCGCTGACGAGCAACGACGCCGTCGGAACCTACAGGTTCCGGCGGCGTCGCCATTCTCCGGGACCCGGACAGGAACCGTCCCCGACCTGGTCCGCGGACCGGATCGGGGACGGTTCCTGGTCCGGTCCACCCGGCCTCAGCAACAGGTCGCGTGTCGGCGCGGGGCCCGCGTCCGGCCCGCTGGCCCGCAGGGAGACCTATCGGGGGGTGTGCGC
>JAXGTK010000059.1:0-13332 GCA_040774965.1 Propionicimonas sp.
ACTACGTCGCCGGCGTGGAACGGATGGAACGGGCGATCGCCGGCATCGAGGCCGAACTAGAGGACCGGCTGGCCGGCCTGGAGGCCGAGGGCAAGCTGCTGGAGGCTCAGCGGCTGCGCATGCGCACGAGCTACGACATCGAGATGATGCGCCAGATCGGCACGTGCTCGGGCATCGAGAACTACTCGCGGCACATCGACGGACGCGACGCCGGCAGCGCGCCCAACTGCCTGCTGGACTACTTCCCGGAGGACTTCCTGCTGGTGATCGACGAGTCCCACGTCACCGTGCCGCAGATCGGAGGCATGTACGAGGGCGACATGTCCCGCAAGCGCACCCTGGTCGAGCACGGCTTCCGGCTGCCGTCCGCGACGGACAACCGTCCGCTGCGCTGGGAGGAGTTCGTCGAGCGGATCGGCCAGACCGTGTACCTGTCGGCCACTCCCGGCCCGTACGAGCTGGCGAAGTCGCACGGCTTCGTCGAGCAGCTGATCCGGCCCACCGGGCTGGTCGACCCCGAGATCGTCGTCAAGCCGACCAGGGGCCAGATCGACGACCTGATGGCCGAGATCCGCACCCGCACGGAGCGGAACGAGCGGGTGCTGGTCACCACGCTCACCAAGAAGATGGCGGAGGACCTCACCGACTACCTGATGGAGAACGGGGTCCGCACGCGGTACCTGCACTCGGAGGTCGACACCCTGCGCCGGATCGAGTTGCTCCGCGAACTGCGGATGGGTGCCTACGACGTGCTGGTCGGCATCAACCTGCTCCGCGAGGGCCTCGACCTGCCGGAGGTGAGCCTGGTCTCCATCCTCGACGCCGACAAGGAGGGCTTCCTGCGCTCCGAGCGATCGCTGATCCAGACCATCGGACGCGCGGCGCGCAACGTCGCCGGCCAGGTGCACATGTACGCCGACACGATCACGCCGTCGATGGCGGCGGCGATCGACGAGACCAACCGGCGCCGCGAGAAGCAGGTCGCCTACAACACCGAACGCGGCATCGACCCGCAGCCGCTGCGCAAGAAGATCGCCGACCTCACCGACCTGCTGGCCCGCGAGGACGCCGACACCGAGCGCCTGGTCAGCCGGGCCGGCGGGCGGCGTCCGACGAGCCCCGTGCCGACGCTGTCGGCGGAGAAGGTGCGTGACCTCGGCGCGATGCCGTCCAGCGAACTGGCCGGACTGATCAGCGAGCTCACCGAGCAGATGCACGCCGCGGCCGCCGAGCTCCAGTTCGAGGTGGCTGCCCAGTTGCGCGACGAGATCGCCGACCTGAAGAAGACCCTGCGCCAGATGCTGGAGGCCACCCGCTGACCGCGCCGGCCAGCGCTTTTGGCGCCGGGGCCGGTGGCTGAGAGAATCGGTGGGTACCGCTGGAGACAGCGACGAACCACCCCTACCCGTCGACCTGGAAGCTGCTCGCATGGACGTGACCGCCGAGGTATGGCTCGGCACGATCGCCGTGCTGACGGTGGTGCTGCTCGTCGACCTGGTCGTGATCGGACGGCGTCCGCACGAGCCCTCGATGCGGGAGGCCGGCATCGCGATCGCGGTGTACTCGGGCCTGGTGGTGCTGTTCGGGCTGTGGGTGTGGTGGGTCCACGGGTCGCGGTTCGCGGGGGAGTTCTTCGCGGGCTGGCTGACCGAGTACAGCCTGAGCGTGGACAACCTGTTCATCTTCGTGCTGATCATGGCGAACCTGCGCGTACCCCGGGAACTGCAGCAGTTCGCGCTGATGTTCGGGATCGTGCTGGCGCTGCTCTTCCGCGGCATCTTCATCGCCGTCGGGGCGGCGGCGATCGAGCGGTTCAGCTGGGTGTTCTTCGTCTTCGGGGCGTTCCTGATCTACACGGCGGTGAAGCTGTACCTCGACCACGTCGCCGAAGACGACTCCGACGAGGCGACCGAGAGCGCGGTGCTGCGCTGGGTGCGCGGCCGGTTCCCGTCCACGCCCGACTTCCGCGGCACGAAGCTCGTCGTGACCGACGGCGGGCGGCGGCTGATCACGCCGATGCTGCTGGTCGTGGTGGCGCTCGGCACCACCGACCTGTTGTTCGCGCTCGACTCGATCCCGGCCATCTACGGGCTCACCCAGGAGCCGTACCTCGTGTTCACGGCGAACGTGTTCGCCCTGATGGGGCTGCGGCAGCTGTACTTCCTGATCGGCGGCCTGCTGCAGCGGCTGGTCTACCTGTCGGTCGGGCTGGCCGTGATCCTGGCCTTCATCGGGGTGAAGCTCGTCCTGCACGCCCTGCACGAGTACGGGTGGGACGAGCTCCTCGGGATCGACGTCGATGTGCCGATCTGGTTGTCGCTGCTCGTGATCATCGGAACCCTGGCCGTCACGACCGTGGCGAGCCTCGTGAAGTCCCGCCGCGACGCCGCCGGGTCAGGCCAGTAGCGCCGGCTGCAGCCCGTCCGCGCCCGAGACGCCGGACGCGGGCAGCCGTCCGCTCAGCCAGGCCCACAGGCGGGCGTCGCTGCCGGTGACCCGCCGCGGCTCCTCGCCGACACCCAGTTCCGCGCTCAGCGTGTCGCCCTCGATCCGCAGTGACGGCAGGTCGGCGTCCTGGAGCTGGTCCAGCACCCAGCGCAGCAGCCAGCCGGCGGCATCCGGGTCGATCGCGTCCGGGCTGTAGCCCCAGTCGAGGTCGAGGTGGTGGACGCAGAGTTCGTGCAGCCGCGACAGCGGGACGGCGGCGAGGATCAGTTTCCGGCCGTGCAGGACCACCGGCGAGGTCCAGTAGGTCACCCTGTCGATGGCCGCCTGCAGGGCTCCGGCGCTGGTGTCGAGGTCGATCTGGAGTTCCAGCCCGGTCCGGTCCGCGCCGGCCTCGAGGGCTGCCCTGCGCTCGGCGGCGTTGGGCTGGCGGGGCTGTGGCCGTCCGCCGGACACAGCCGTGACCACCGCGGCCAGGTAGTCGGCACTGCGGGCGAGATGGGTCGCGATGTGTGCGCGTGACCACCCCGGCAGCGTCGTCGGCTCGTGCCACGCCGTGTCCGAGATGCCGATCGTGTAGCCGAGCAGCCGCTGGGTGGCGTCCGCCTTCCAGTGGTGCACGTCGTCCACCGGAATCGACCCGGTGTACTGACTCATGGATCAAACCTACGGCCCACAGGCTTCCCGGACCACCCCCCGTGGTCTCTCCGATGGAGAGTGTCGGAACCACCATCTAGCATGGCCGGCGTGACTGACCGGCTGATCGTACGAGGGGCGCGGGAGCACAACCTGCGCAACATCAACCTCGACCTGCCGAGGGACGCCCTGATCGTCTTCACGGGGCTGTCGGGCTCCGGCAAGTCGAGCCTGGCGTTCGACACGATCTTCGCCGAGGGCCAGCGTCGCTACGTGGAGAGCCTGTCGGCGTACGCACGGCAGTTCCTCGGCCAGATGGACAAGCCCGACGTCGACTTCATCGAGGGCCTCTCGCCCGCGGTCTCGATCGACCAGAAGTCCACCAGCCGCAATCCCCGCTCCACCGTGGGCACGATCACCGAGATCTACGACTACCTGAGGCTGCTCTACGCGCGGGCGGGGCGTCCGCACTGCCCCGAGTGCGGCGAGCCGATCAGCCGGCAGTCGCCGCAACAGATCGTCGACCGGCTGCTGGCCCTGCCCGAGGGCACCCGGTTCCAGGTGCTGGCCCCGGTCGTGCGGGGTCGCAAGGGGGAGTACGTCGACCTGTTCCGGCAGCTGGCCGGGCAGGGCCTGTCCCGGGTCCGGGTGGACGGCGAGGTGCACCAACTGCTCTCCCCGCCCACCCTCGAGAAGCAGAAGAAGCACTCGATCGACGTCATCGTCGACCGGCTCGCGGTCAAGCCCACCATCAAGCAGCGGCTCACCGACTCGGTCGAGACCGCGCTGGGCCTGGCCGGGGGCGTGGTGTCGGTCGACTTCGTCGACCTCCCCGACGACGACCCGAAGCGCGAACGGCGCTACTCCGAACGGCTGGCCTGCCCGAACGAGCACGACATCTCCGTCGAGGAGCTCGAGCCGCGCCAGTTCTCCTTCAACGGCCCGTGGGGCGCCTGTCCGGCGTGCTCGGGCCTGGGCACCCGGATGGAGGTGGACGTCGACCTGGTCGTGCCCGATCCCCGCCGGAGCCTCGCGGACGGCGCGATCGCCATGTGGCAGACGCCCTACCTGGCCGGCTACTTCCAGAACCTGTTCGTCGCGCTGGCCGAGCAGGAGGGGTTCTCCGTCCACGAGCCCTGGGAGCAACTGCCCGGACGTGTCCAGGGACTGCTCCTGATGGGGGTGCCGCACGCGCTCACCGTGCACAGCCGTACCCGGCACGGCCGCGAGCACACGTACCGCGCGAAGTACGAGGGGGCCGTGCCCTACATCCGGCGTCGGCACGCCGAGGCCGAGTCCGACAATGCGCGCGAGCGCTACGCCGGCTACATGCGCGAGGTGCCCTGCCTGACCTGCAACGGCGCCCGGCTGAAGCCGAGCTCCCTCGCCGTCACCGTGGGCGGGCGGAACATCGCCGAGGTGTCGGCGATGGCGATCGACGAGGTCGCCGCGTTCATGCGCAACCTCGAGCTGACCGAGCGCGAGGCGCAGATCGCCGAGCGTGTGGTCAAGGAGATCAACGAGCGGCTGCGCTTCCTGCTCGACGTCGGCCTCGACTACCTCACCCTGTCCCGGCCCGCCGGCAGCCTGTCCGGTGGCGAGGCGCAGCGGATCCGGCTGGCCACCCAGATCGGGTCGGGCCTGGTCGGTGTGCTCTACGTCCTCGACGAGCCGTCCATCGGCCTGCACCAGCGCGACAACCGGCGGCTGATCGACACGCTGCTGCGGCTGCGTGAGCTCGGCAACACCCTGATCGTCGTCGAGCATGACGAGGACACGATCCGTACCGCCGACTGGGCGGTGGACATCGGACCGGGGGCCGGGGAGCACGGCGGCGAGGTGATCGTCTCCGGTCCGGTGGACGAACTGCTGCGCAGCCGGACGTCGCTGACCGGCGCCTACCTGTCGGGGCGGCGCTCCATCCCGATGCCGGCGCGGCGCCGGTCGGGGGACGGCACCGCGATCACGGTGCACGGCGCCGCCGAGCACAACCTGCGCACCATCGACGTGGCGTTCCCGCTGGGCACGCTGATCGCGGTCACGGGGGTGTCGGGCTCGGGCAAGTCCTCGCTGGTGAACAGCATCCTCTACACGGCACTGGCCAAGAAGCTCTACAACGCCCACGCGGTGCCGGGCCGGCACCGCTCGATCTCCGGCACCGAGCACATCGACAAGAGCATCCACGTCGACCAGTCGCCGATCGGACGCACGCCGCGGTCCAACCCGGCCACCTACACCGGCGTCTTCGACCGGATCCGCAAGCTGGTCGCCGAGACGCCCGAGGCGAAGGTGCGGGGTTACCAGCCGGGCCGGTTCTCGTTCAACGTGAAGGGCGGCCGGTGCGAGAACTGCGCCGGCGACGGCACGATCAAGATCGAGATGAACTTCCTGCCCGACGTGTACGTGCCCTGCGAGGTGTGCCACGGCGCGCGGTACAACCGGGAGACCCTGGAGGTGCACTACAAGGGGCGCACGATCGCCGAGGTGCTGGACATGCCGATCGAGGAGGCGGTGGAGTTCTTCGCCGCGATCCCGGGCATCGCCCGGCACCTCCGCACGCTGGTGGACGTCGGCCTGGGTTACGTCCGGCTCGGCCAGCCGGCCACCACCCTGTCCGGCGGCGAGGCCCAGCGGGTGAAGCTGGCCTCCGAGCTGCAGAAGCGGTCCACCGGCCGCACGTTGTACGTGCTGGACGAGCCCACCACCGGCCTGCACTTCGAGGACATCCGCAAGCTGCTCGAGGTGCTGCAGTCGCTGGTCGACAAGGGCAACACGGTGGTGGTGATCGAGCACAACCTCGACGTGATCAAGGCGGCCGACTGGGTGATCGACCTCGGCCCCGAGGGCGGTTCCCGTGGCGGCATGGTGGTCGCCGAGGGCACCCCGGAGCAGGTGGCGGACAACCCGGCGTCGTTCACCGGTGCGTTCCTGAAGCCGATCCTGGCCGGTCACCGGGTGAACGCCGGCGAGGAGCCCGACCTGCTCGGCGAGGCCGGCTGAGCGGCGCTCAGCTGATCGTGAGCGTGTCCCCGTTCACGGTCACGGTCGCCTTCGTCAGCGGCTTCGCGGCGGGCCCGGTGATCACCGAGCCGTCGGAGAGGGAGAACGTGCTGCCGTGGCGCCCGCAGACGATCGCGGCGTCGGTGACCTGCTGGACGGGCAGGTTCTGGTGGGTGCACAGGTAGCTGAACGCCTCGAACGTGCCCTGCGTCGGCTGGGTGACCACGAACGTCCCCACGATCTTGCCGCCGCCCACCGGAATGTCGGACGCGGCGACGGTTGTCGGTCCCGATCCGCCCGAGGCGGAGGAACCCGAGCCTGCGGCGCAACCGCCGAGGCAGAGGGTGATCGCGGCGATCCCGGCGGACTCCAGGACGGCGCGACGGGAGGGGTACGGCTGGCCGGTCATGGGTGCCTCCTCGATCGGATGGGAGGATGGTAGAACGTTCAATCACGCGCGTGGCTGTGCTGGAGCTGTGAATCCTGGGCGGTTCTGCCACTGCCGGTCCGCGCACCACCCGGCTAGCATGCGGCCACGGCACGGCAGGGGGACGTGATGGCCGGACAGCAGCAACCCGCACCGGGGGAGCCCGGTGGGCCGCCGCGAGCGCCGCTGGAGAGCAAGGACCTTCTCGGCGTCGGCGGTTCCGTGCTCGCGATGGCGCTGTCCGTCCTCGGCCTGAACCGTGAGCCGGCCGTCCGCGCGTGGGCCGTCGCGCTGATGGTGCTCGCCGCCGGTACCGGCATCGCCGCGATCGCCGTGCGCCGCTACCGGAGGGTGACCGCGTCCCTCGCCGTCGTGGCCGTGCTCGGCGCGGTGGCGGTCCTCACCCTCGCCCCGGAACCCGCCGCGCCCCAGCCCGCGTCCTCGCCGGGCCCGGGCCCGCAGCTGACGCTCAGCCAGGTGGACGTCGTGGCCCCCGATGGTGGCGGCTCGGTGGCGACACTGGACGTCACCGTCCGCAACGACGGCGACCGGCTCGCGGTGCTGACCGGTTTCGACCTCGTGGTCGAGGGTTTCGGGTACCTGCCCCCGTGCCTGTCCGGCAGCAACCTGGAGGTCACCGGCACCTACCAGGCGACCCTCCCCGACGATCCGCAGCAGGGCCGGGTGGTGCGGATCACCCTGCACCAGCAGGTCGAGCCGGGCACGGCGGACCGGTTCACGATCGGCCTGCGGGCGCCGTCGGAGCACGACGGCAGGAACGCCCCGATCAGCTCCTACCTCTACCTGCTGAAGGTGTCGATCGTGCAGGACGCGGCCGGCCCCGCGGTCGCCGCCGGGTCGGTGCTCGTGGACGCGGGCAGCCCGCTCGACGAGAACGGCACCTTCTACCTCGCCGCGTCGCGGGACGCCACCGCCGCGGATGTCGGCACCGGCGGGCTGTGCGGCGGCGAGGCGTCGTGCGTGCGGGACCAGGTCGCCTGCTGGAACGCGAACCGGGCGGTCCTGCTGCCGCTGCTCGCCGTCCCGGCCACCCGGTCGCAGGGAGGCGACGCGGCCGCCGCAGCGCTGGGTGGCGGCTGAGGGCCTGTCCCCGCCGGTGCCTATGCTGAGCGGCATGGCTGATCCGGCGAGCTACCGTCCGGCGTCCGGCACCATTCCGACCGGCCCCGGCGTCTACCGCTTCAGCGACGCCGACGGCCGGGTGATCTACGTGGGCAAGGCGATCAACCTGCGCCAGCGGCTCAACTCCTACTTCGCCGATCCGGCGGCCCTGCACTTCCGCACCCAGACGATGGTGCGCACGGCCGCCCGGGTCGAGTGGACGCTGGTCCGCAACGAACTCGAGGCGTTGCAGCTGGAGTACACCTGGATCAAGCAGTTCGAGCCCCGGTTCAACATCAAGTACCGCGATGACAAGTCCTACCCGTGGGTGGCGGTGACCTGGTCGGAGGAGTTCCCGCGGGTCTTCGTGGGTCGGGGTGGCAAGCGCAGGGGCACCCGCTACTTCGGTCCCTACGCGCAGGCCTGGGCGATCCGCGACACCATCGACTCGCTGCTGCGGGTGTTCCCGATGCGCTCGTGCACGAAAGGCGTCTTCAACAGCGCGCACGCCTCCGGGCGGCCCTGCCTGATGGGCTACATCGGCAAGTGCTCGGCGCCGTGCGTGGGCCGGATCGACGCCGACTCCCACCGGGCCCTGGTGCAGGACGTGTGCGACTTCCTGGCCGGGCGCACCTCCGCCCTGGTCCGGCGCCTCGAGACCGAGATGTTCGCCGCGTCCACGAACCTCGAGTTCGAGCGCGCGGCCGTGTTGCGCGACCAGCTGAACGCCCTGCGGCAGGCCACCGAACGGAACGCGATCGTCCTCGGCGACGGCACCGACGCCGACGTGGTGGCGCTCGCGGAGGATCCGCTCGAGGTCGCCGTCCAGGTGTTCCACGTGCGTGACGGACGGGTTCGCGGCGAGCGCGGCTGGGTGGCCGAGCGCAGCGACGACGGCGGCACCGGGGCCCTGCTGGAGCAGTTCCTGCTGCAGCTGTACGCGGACGTCGATGCCGACGCCATCCCGCCGCAGGTGCTGCTGCCCGCGCTCCCGGACTCCGCCGACGTCCTGGCCCAGCTGCTCGGCGAGCAGCGGGACGGGAAGGTGCGGCTGAAGGTGCCGCAGCGCGGCGACAAGGCGGCGCTGCTGCAGACCGCCGCGCGCAACGCCGCCGATGCCCTCGCGCTGCACAAGATCCGTCGCGCCAGCGACCTGTCCACGCGGAACCGGGCCCTGGAGGAACTGCAGGAGGCGCTGGACCTGCCCCAGGCGCCGCTGCGGATCGAGTGCTACGACATCTCGCACACGATGGGCACCGAGGTCGTCGCGTCCATGGTCGTGTTCGAGGACGGGCTGGCCCGCAAGGGCGAGTACCGGCGGTTCGTGATCCGCACGGTCGAGGGCAGCAACGACGTGGGCGCGATGCGCGAGGTGATCACCCGCCGGTTCACCCGGCTGCTCGAGGAGCGGAAGCGGTTCGATGAGTCCGCGGCCGAGTCCGGGCCGCTGCTGGTCGACCCGACCACGGGCGCGCCGCGGAAGTTCTCCTACGTCCCCTCGCTGGTCGTGGTGGACGGTGGAGCGCCGCAGGTGGCGGCGGCGGAGCAGGCCCTGGCCGACCTGGGCATCGTGGACGTGGCGCTGTGCGGGCTCGCGAAGCGGCTGGAGGAGGTGTGGCTGCCGGGGGAGGAGTTCCCGCTGATCCTGCCCCGGACGAGCGAGGGCCTGTACCTGCTGCAGCGCGTCCGTGACGAGGCGCACCGGTTCGCGATCACCCACCACCGCAACCGGCGCAGCGCGTCCATGGTGGAGTCGCTGCTGGACGGGGTGCCCGGCCTGGGCGAGATCCGGCGCAAGGCCCTGATCGCCTCCTTCGGGTCGCTGCGCAAGCTGCGCGCGGCGACCACCGAGCAGATCGCCGAGGTACCCCGCATCGGCCCGCGCACCGCCGCGGCGATCAAGGAGGCGCTCGCCGGGGAGGAGGCCCCGGTGGCGATCAACGTCACCACCGGCGAGGTCGTGCAGGAGTGAGCGCCGGCGACGGGATAATGAGCGCATGAACGACCTCGCACCCCCTGTCGAGCTGCTCGTCATCACCGGCATGTCCGGGGCCGGCCGGCGCACCGCCGGGCACGCCCTGGAGGACCTCGGCTGGTTCGTGGTCGACAACCTGCCGCCCAGCATGCTGCCGGAGCTGATCGACATCAGCCGGGAGCGCCAGTTCCGCCGCGTCGCCGTGCTGCTCGACGTCCGCAGCCGTTCGGACTTCCGGCAGATCCCGGCGGCGTTCGCCGCGCTGGGGGATTCCGGCGTGGTGCCGCAGATCCTGTTCCTCGACGCCAGCGACGACGTGATCGTGCGCCGGCAGGAGTCCGTCCGCCGCCCGCTGCCCCTGCAGGGTTCGGGACGCCTGCTCGACGGCATCCAGAAGGAGCGCAAGATGCTCGCCGGGCTGCGCGCCAGCGCCGACCTGGTCATCGACACCACCTCGATCAACATCCACGAGCTGACCGCACGGGTCGCGAAGGCGTTCGCGGACCCGGACGAGACCGAGCTGCAACTGACCCTGATGTCGTTCGGCTTCAAGAACGGCATCCCGATCGACGCCGACCTCGTGCTGGACGTGCGGTTCCTGCCCAATCCGCACTGGGTGCCCGAGCTGCGCCTGCAGACCGGGCTCGCCCAGCCCGTCTCGGCCTACGTGCTGGGCCAGCCGGACGCGGCGCCGTTCCTCGAGCACGCGCTCGGCCTGATCGACCTGATCCGCCCGGGCTACGTGAGGGAGGGCAAGCGCCACGCCACCGTCGCCATCGGCTGCACCGGGGGCAAGCACCGTTCCACCGCACTCGTCGAGGAACTGGCCCGCCAGCTGTCGGAGCGGGGGGTGCGCACCGAGGTCGTGCACCGGGACCTGGGCCTGGAGTGAACGCCCCACGGAGTGCCCCTCCTCCGCCGCGCGCTCCCGGACAGCCCTGCGGGGGGCAGGCATGAACGCGTTCCGGCAGCCACCGGCCGTGGTCGCCTTCGGCGGCGGACACGGTCTCGCCGCGAGCCTGAGCGCGCTGCGGCAGCTCACCCACCGGCTCACCGCCGTGGTCACCGTCGCCGATGACGGAGGTTCGTCGGGGCGACTGAGGGAGGAGTTCCCGATCCTGCCGCCGGGCGACCTGCGGATGGCGCTCGCCGCGCTCTGCGGCGACGACGAGGTGGGGCGTGCGTGGGCCGAGGTGCTGCAGTCGCGGTTCCCCGGGAACGGGCCGACGGGCGGGCACGCGATCGGGAACCTTTTGATCGCCGGCCTCTGGCAGCAGCTCGCCGATCCGGTGGCCGGGCTGGACATGGTCGCCTCGATGCTGCACGTCGAGGGACGCGTGCTGCCGATGGCCGCGGTTCCGCTGGTGATCGAGGCGGACGTGATCGGCGGCGACCCGGACCGGCCGGACGAGGCGACCGTCGTGGTCGGCCAGGAGGCGGTGGCGCTCGCCACCGGGGACATCCGGGACGTCCGGCTCACCCCCAACGATCCGCCCGCCGTGCCCCAGGCGCTGCAGGCGATCCAGGCCGCCGACCACCTGGTGCTGGGTCCCGGCTCGTGGTACTCCTCGGTGATCCCGCACGTCCTGGTGCCGGAACTGCTCGAGGCGATCCGCACCTCGCCGGCGCAGCGCATCCTCACGCTCAACCTCGTCCCGACCGACGACGAGACGCCGGCCTACACCGCGTCCCGGCACATCGAGGTGCTCGCCGAGCACGCCCCGCAACTGCGGTTCGACGTGGTCGTCGCCGATCCGTCGTTCAGCGTCGGCGATCCCCACCTGGCCGCGTACGTCGCCTCGCTCGGCGCCCGGCTGGTGGTCGCGCCGGTCCGGATGAGGGACGGGTCGCCCCGGCACGACCCCCACCTGCTGGCCTCGGTTTATGCGGGGATCATGGGTCTGTAGGCTAAGCCCACCCACGACCCCACGGCGAAAGGCAGCGCTGGACCACCATGGCAATGACGCAGCAGGTGAAGTCGGAGCTCGCCACCCTGGAGGTGACGAAGCCGGAACTGCGCAAGGCCGAGGTGGCCGCCCTGCTGAGGTTCGCCAACGGCCTGCACATCGCGGGCGGGCGGATCGTGGTGGAGGCGGAACTCGACACCGGTGCGGCCGCGCGCCGGTTGCGCACCGCGATCGCGGAGCTGTTCGGATTCACCTGCGAGTTCGTGGTGATCACCGGCAGTGGCCTGCGCCGGGGGACCCGCTACGTCGTCCGGCTGATCCGGGACGGGGAGTCGCTCGCCCGGCAGACCGGCCTGATCGACCCGCGCGGACGCCCCGTCCGCGGCCTGCCGGTACAGGTGGTCAACGGTGGCCTGGACGTCTCGGTGGCGGCCTGGCGCGGCGCGTTCCTCGCCCACGGCTCGCTCACCGAACCCGGCCGGTCGATGGCGCTCGAGGTCACCTGCCCCGGTTCGGAGGCCGCGCTCGCGCTCGTCGGCGCCGCGCGCCGGCTGGGGATCGGCGCGAAGGCGCGGGAGGTGCGGGGCATCGACCGCGTGGTGATCCGCGACGGCGACGCGATCTCCGCCATGCTCACCCGGCTCGGCGCCCACGAGACGGTGCTGGCCTGGGAGGACCGGCGGATGCGCCGTGAGGTGCGGGCGTCCGCGAACCGCCTGGCGAATTTCGACGACGCCAACCTGCGCCGCTCGGCCCGTGCCGCGGTGGCCGCGGGTGCCCGGGTCAAGCGGGCCCTGGAGATCCTCGGCGACGACATCCCCGAGCACCTCCTCGTGGCCGGCCGGCTGCGTCTGGAGCACAAGCAGGCCAGCCTCGAGGAGCTCGGCCAGCTGCACGTCCCGCCGCTCACCAAGGACGCGGTCGCCGGCCGGATCCGCCGGTTGCTGGCCACCGCGGACAAGCGTGCGGCCGAGCTCGGCATTCCCAACACCGAGTCCGGGCTGAGCCCGGAGATGCTGGACGACGACGCCTGAGCGGCGGTCTCCGGAAGGCACGAATCGGCACGGGTTCCGCTGGGCAATTCCGGATCGGAGCCCGCGGTAACCGGGTGCAGCGCGAACCGCTAGGGTGGAACCTGAACACGGCTGGGCCGTACTGCCCGCCGCTGGACACCGGTTCGTAAAGGAGACCCTCACAACATGACCGTCAAGGTTGGTATCAACGGCTTCGGCCGGATCGGCCGCAACTACTTCCGCGCGCTCGTCGCCTCCGGCGCCGATCTCGACGTGGTGGCAGTCAACGACCTCACCGACAACAAGACCCTCGCCCAGCTGCTCAAGTTCGACTCGATCCTTGGCCGCTTCCCGGGTGAGGTCACGTACGACGAGAAGGCCCTCTACGTGGACGGCAAGGAGATCAAGGCGTTCGAGGAGCGCGATCCGGCCAACCTGCCCTGGGGCGAGCTGGGCGTCGACATCGTGATCGAGTCGACCGGCTTCTTCACCGACGCGACCAAGGCCAAGGCGCACATCGACGCCGGCGCCAAGAAGGTGCTCATCTCCGCCCCGGCGAAGAACGAGGACATCACGATCGTCATGGGCGTCAACGACGGCCTGTACGACCCGGCCGCGCACAACATCATCTCCAACGCGTCCTGCACCACCAACTGCCTGGCCCCGCTGGCCAAGGCGCTGAACGACGGCATCGGCATCGTCAAGGGCCTGATGACCACCATCCACGCCTACACCCAGGACCAGAACCTGCAGGACGCCCCGCACAAGGACCTGCGCCGCGCCCGCGCCGCCGCCCTGAACATCGTC
>JAXGTK010000060.1:0-13218 GCA_040774965.1 Propionicimonas sp.
CCCCCTGAGGAACGAGCACCACACCCCACCCGCCCCCTGAGGAACGAGCGCCACACCCCACCCGCCCCCTTAGGAACGAGCGCCACACCCCACCCGCCCCCTGAGGAACGAGCGCCAGCGAGCGTCACGAAGGGAGACCGCGTCACCCGCCCTTCGTGACGCGGCACGCTTCGCAAGCTCAGCGTCCCGCTCCTCAGGGACCGGTGCGGAACCAGCGCCCCGCGCTCCTCACGAACCGTTGCGGAACCAGCGCCCCGCTCCTCACGAACCGGTGCGGAACCAGCGCCCCGCCCCTCACAGACCGGTGGCGTCAGAGCACCGAGTAACCCTCCGGAAGCGCGCCCCGCCCGGTGCCGGCGAGCACGAGCGGGCCGGCCTCGCCCTGGGCGACGGCGAGGTCGCAGAGCAACCGCAGGGTGACCGCCGCCGGGAGCGCAGGCGGCTCCACGGACAGGCCGAGCGCGGTGGCGAGGTCAGCGGTGTGCACGGTGAGTTCGAGGATGCGCGTGGGCAGGTAGTCGACCAGGCGCATGCCGCCGGCGATGGTGGTGGGCAGTTCGTCCCCGGACATCCGGTCGACCAGGGCGACCACGCGGGCCGCGAGGGTCGCGACCGCGGCCGCCGGATCGGCGCCGAGGGTCTGGCCCGCGTCCCGTCCCCGCTGGACGACGCCGGGTCCCGACGACAGCGCCTTCGTGGCCCGGTAGTACGCGACCGGCGATTCCACCATGACCGCCGCCGCGGGCTGCTTGAGGTACGCCTCGACGGTGTGCAGCGATCGGCTGGTGTGCCCGACCAGGGCACGGACGTCCCACTCCCCCAGGCCGGGCTCGTTCCAGCGTCCGTTCACCTGCGCGACCGTCGCCTGGAACCAGGCGGCCGCCTCCCGGTAGGCCTGCCGGGACTCCTCCCACGGGTACGCCATGCGGCCTCCTCCACTGCGGATGTCCGCAGGCTACTCCGCCGGAGCCGGAGGATCAGCCCGCGAGGACCACCAGCAGGTTGCGCGGCCCGTGGACGCCCTCGACGCGGCTCAGCTCGATGTCGGACGTGGCGGACGGGCCGCTGATCCAGGTCAGCGGCGCGCCCTGGGCGACCGCGCCGGCCAGCCGCGCGACCGCCTCCGGCACGTCCGAGACGACCTGGTCGGCGCGCACCACGACGAGGTGGGTGTCGGGCACCAGGGTGAGCGCCCGCCGGCCCTGGTCGGACGCGTGGTCGAGCACGATCGTCCCCGTCCCCGCGATGCCGACCGCAGCGGCGGTGACGACACCGTCGATCGCGTCCAGTTCGGCGCGGGAGAGCTGCGGCTCGTCGTCGTGGATCGTCACCCCGGCCGACGCGATGGCCTGCCGCCAGGGCTGCTCCAACCCCGACGGCAGGACCACCGAGCGCACCCCGGCCTCGCCGAGGAGCTCGGCGACCCGTGACGCGAGACTCGCCTCGTCACACCGGGCCACCGTTGCCTTGTAGTCCTCGCACATCTCCACGAAGCGGGTCAGCACGTCAGGCATCTGCGTCGGCCTGGTGTACTCCCACTCGATCGGCACGTCGGTTTCCGGATCGGCGACCGGCACGTCCACCAGGGCGGAACGGACCCGGCCCAGGATCTCCTCGCGCGCGCTCACTGCTGCTCCTCCCCACGGTTCTTGCGCCACCACGTGCGGAACGACTCCTGCGGGGGCATCGGCAGGTCACGCGCCCGCGTCCACGGGGACGCCGGCCACGGCAGCGGCCCGAGGAACGTCGTGTTCGGCAGCACCCGCGCGGCCAGCCCGGCCGCCCGCTCCGCCAGTTCGAAGTGCCGGTGGTCGGCCAGCACCCAGCCCGCGGCGGCCATCGCGGTGGGTTCCAGCTTCGGCTTGCCGCGCTTGTGGTCGGCGACCTCCTTGCGCAGGTGGACGAGCATGTCGGGAATCGGGATCCGCACCGGGCAGACGTCGAAGCAGGCCCCGCACAGGCTGGACGCGTACGGCAGCGACTGGTCGATCTCGTGGCCGAGCCCGCGCAGCTGGGGGTTGAGCACCGCGCCGATCGGACCCGGGTACACCGAGCCGTAGGCGTGCCCGCCGACCCGCTCGTAGACCGGGCAGATGTTCAGGCAGGCCGAGCAGCGGATGCAGCGCAGGGCGGGACGCCCCTGCGGGTCGGCGAGCGCGTTCGTGCGGCCGTTGTCGACCAGCACGACGTGCACCTCCTGCGGGCCGTCCTCGGGGGTGACGCCGGTCCACATCGAGGTGTACGGGTTCATCCGCTCGCCGGTGGAGGAGCGCGGCAGCAGCCGCATGAACACCTCGAGGTCGGCGAACGTGGGCAGGACCTTCTCGATCCCGACGACCGAGATCAGCGTCTCGGGGAGGGTGAGGCACATCCGTCCGTTGCCCTCGGACTCGACGACCACCAGCGTCCCGGTCTCCGCGATCGCGAAGTTCGCGCCGGAGATCGCGACCTTCGCCCGCAGGAACTTCTCCCGCAGGTGCCGCCGGGCGGCGCCGGCCAGTTCGGCCGGGTCGTCGGTGATGTCCTCGGGCGCGGGGGTGCCGTACTTCTTCATCTCGCGCAGGAAGATCTCCCGTACCTCCGCGCGGTTGCGGTGGATCGCCGGGACGAGGATGTGGCTGGGACGGTCGTGGCCGAGCTGGACGATCAGCTCGGCGAGGTCGGTCTCCCAGGCCGCGATACCGGCGTCCTCGAGGGCCTCGTTGAGCTCGATCTCCTGGGTGGCCATCGACTTCACCTTGACGACCTCGTCGACGCCCCTGGCCTGGACGAGGCCGACGACGATCCGGTTTGCCTCGGCGGCGTCCCGCGCCCAGTGGACGGTCGCGCCGGCCCTGGTCAGCGACTCCTCCAGCTGCACCAGGTAGGTGTCGAGGTGACGCAGCGTGCGGTTCTTGATCGCCTCCCCGGCCAGCCGCAGTTCCTCCCACTCCGGCACCTCGGCCACGCGGAGGGCGCGCTTGGCCCGGATCGTGCGGGTGGCGTGCCGCAGGTTCTTGCGCAACTGCTCGTTGGACAGCTGCTCCTTCGCGTTCTTCTGGAACTTCGGCATGCCCAGGTAGGTCCCGGGCGGCGGGGCGGGCGTGCGGCGCTGGGCCTCTGCGGTCATCGGTCGCCTCCTTCGGTGTGCGCGAGGATCTCGGCGAGGTGGATCGTCTTCACCCCGGCGTTCTGCCGGTGCAGGATGCCGCCGATGTTCATCAGGCAGGCGTTGTCTCCGGTGACCAGGTACTCCGCGCCCGTCTCCATCACGTGCCGCGCCTTGTCGGAGGCCATCGCGACGGACACGTCCGAGTTCTTCACCGAGAACGTGCCGCCGAACCCGCAGCACTGGTCGGCGTCCGGGAGCTCGACCAGGTCGATGCCCTTCACCGCCTGCAGCAGCCGGTACGGCCGGTCGCCCACCTTCGCCACCCGCACGGAGTGGCAGGTGGGGTGGTAGGTGACCCGGTGCGGGAAGTAGGCGCCCACGTCGGTGACGCCGAGGACGTCGACGAGGAACTCGCTGAGGTCGTAGGTCCGCGCCACCACCGCCTCGACCTCCTCGCCGAGCTTCGCGTCCCGCGCGTGCTCGGCGAGCATCGGGTGCTGGTGCCGCACGGCGCCGACGCAGGAACCGGACGGCCCCACGATGTAGTCGTAGCCGGAGAACGCCTTCACGTAGTTGCGGACGTCGGGGACGGCCTCGTCGAAGTAGCCCGTGTTGGTGAACATCTGGCCGCAGCAGGTCTGTTCGGGAGGGAACACCACCCGGCAGCCGAGGCGCTCGAGCACCGTGACAACGGCCTTCGGCGTGCCCGGGAACATCACGTCGTTGATACACGTGGCGAACAGGGCGACGGTGGGGCCCTGCGCGTGGATCGTCATCGTTCCTCCTGCGACATCACTGTCCGGCCCGGCCTTATTGGTCAGACCATTTCCGAGTCTGGACCCGGCCTGCCCGATCGTCAAGTGCGTGGGCGAAATTCCGACACAATGGGCAGGTGAGTCAAGCCGAGGAACGCGAGGGCCTGCACGCCTACGAGGTGGTCCTGAAGCACGTCGAGTCGGGCATCCTGGACGGAACCAACCATCCCGGTGACCAACTGCCGACCGAGCGCGACCTCGCCACCCAACTCGCCGTGAGCCGCTCCGCGGTGCGGGAGGCGATGCGGGTACTGCAGACACAGGGCCTGATCACGTCCAGCACCGGACCCGGCCGCGGCACCCGGATCGCGCCGTCCCGCGGGGACGCCCTGGCACGCATCTTCCAGCTGCACCTGATGCTCTCCGACGCGGGCACCGCCGACCTGACCGAGACCCGGATCGCCCTGGAGCGCTCCTCCGCGGCCCTCGCCGCCCAGCGCCACAACGCCCGCTCCCTGCGCAAGCTGCGGGCCCTGATGGCGGCGATGGACGACGCCGAGGGGGTGGACGAGTTCAACGACGTGGACACCGAGTTCCACGTCCAGATCGCCCGGACGGGACAGAGCGAACTGGTCGCCGACCTGACCGTGGCGATCCGGCAGGCCGTTCGCGAGGCGATCCGGACCGCGTCCACCGCCCTGCCGAACTGGCCCGAGCACCGCAACCAGTTGCGTCGCGAGCACGGAGAAATCCTCGCCGCCATCGAATCGGGGGACGCCGTGGCCGCGGCGAACCTGGTCGAGCAGCACATCCGGCGCGCCTACGTGACCCTGGGCATCGGGTCCGAGCGCTAGCCGTCCGGCCCCCGGACCCCCGGCGGAACAGCACGATTTCGATTCTCGGGTGCACAATCCCGGCCGCTGGTCCGACCAATCTCCTTTTTGGTCTTACCTATCTTGGACAGGAGTGCTACGACTGAGTCAGGTACGACGTCGTACCGACGTGCCCGAGAGAGGTGTGCTCAGTCGTGGAGACCTATCAGCAATTCATCAATGGTGCCCTTGTCGACTCCCACTCACCGGAGTGGATCGAGGTCGAGAACCCCTACACCAACGAGATCATCGCGCGCGCCCCGAAGGGCGACGCCGAGGACGCCGACCGCGCGGTCGCGGCGGCCAAAGCGGCCCAGCCGGCCTGGGCCAAGCTGGCCCCGGTGGCCCGCGCCGCCTATCTGAAGAAGTTCGCCGAACTGATCCGCGCCAACCGCGTGATGCTGGCCGAGACCCTGGCGAGCGAGCAGGCCAAGATCATGGGACTCGCCCAGGTCGAGATCGACGTCACCGCCGAGTACTTCGACTACTACGCCGGCTGGGCCCGCGTCTACGAGGGCGAGATCATCAACTCCGACGACCCGCAGGAGAACATCCTGCTGTTCCAGAAGCCGATCGGCGTCGTGGTCGGGATCTGCCCGTGGAACTTCCCGTTCTTCGTGATGGCGCGCAAGGTCGCCCCGTCCCTGCTGACCGGCTGCACCACGATCATCAAGCCGTCCTCGAACACCCCGGCCACCACCTTCGAGTTCGCCAAGCTGGTCGCCACCCTCGATCTGCCGGCCGGCGTACTGAACATCATCTCCGGCGCGGGCTCCACGCTCGGCCGCACCCTGGTCAAGCACCCGAACGTCGACATGGTCTCGCTCACCGGCTCGGTGGAAGCGGGCCAGCAGATCCTGCACGACGCGGCCGACAAGGTCATGAAGACCTCGCTCGAACTGGGCGGCAAGGCCCCGGCGATCGTCTTCCCCGACGCCGACCTCGACCTGGCCGTGAAGGGTGTGGCCGACTCGCGGCTGATCTTCGGTGGTCAGGTCTGCAACTGCGCCGAGCGGGTCTACGTGCACGCCGACATCTACGACGAGTTCGTCGCGAAGCTGAAGGCTGCGTTCGAGGCTGCCGTCCCGGGTGACCCGTTCGACGGGGCGTCCACCTACAGCTCGCAGATCGATGCGGCGCAACTGGAGAAGATCGACGCCATGGTGAAGCGCGCCGTCGCCGGCGGCGCCCAGCTGATCACCGGCGGCAAGCAGGCGAGCACGGCCACCGGCTACGTCTACGAGCCGACCCTGCTGGGCGGGGCCGCCCAGGACTCCGAGATCGTGCAGCAGGAGGTCTTCGGGCCGGTGCTGCCGATCGTGAAGTGGGACGACTACGACACCGTCATCGCCCAGGCGAACGACGTCGAGTACGGCCTGACCTCCTCGATCTTCACGACCAACGTCAACACCGTCATGCAGGCCGTCAAGGACCTGAACTTCGGCGAGACCTACGTGAACCGCGAGCACTTCGAGGCCATCCAGGGCTTCCACGCCGGTTGGCGCAAGTCCGGCATCGGCGGCGCGGACGGCAAGCACGGCCTCTACGAGTACCTGCAGTCCCAGGTGGTCTACATCCGCTACTGATTCCCTCCACCCACGCAACGGGGGCGCGACCGACCGGTCGCGCCCCCGTCTCGTCGGCTACTGGTCGCCGAGCCCGTGCCTGAGCGGATCGGGCTCCGGCGGCTCCTCCACCGGCGGGGTGTCCTGGGTGTTGTCCGAGCCGAGGCCGAACTTCGCACCCTCCTCCGCCGCGGGATCATCGAGGTAGGGCCCGTCCGAGGATCCCAGGCCGTGCTCGATGCCGTGACCGGGTTCGCCGTGCGGCAGGGGCTGCTCTTCCTGGGTGTTCTCGGATCCGAGGCCGTACTCGTTCACACTGTCTGACATTTTCCTCCTTTGGAGCCGTTCTGACTTCTACCTCAGGTCTACTCTGTCCGGCGCCCTCTCACCAGAGGCTACGGGCACGACTTGTCGCCGGTGGTCCCCGTTCCCTGCCGAGCGGGGCCATCACTGCCCCGCGAGCCGGTCAGGCGACCTTCACCGTGACGGCCTGCGTCGAGTCCTTGAGCTTCGAGTTGCCCACGTAGGTCGCCTTGAGCACCCGCTTGCCGGTCCGGCTCAGCTTCGGGTAGGTGTACTTCACCGAGCCCTTGTCGTCGGCGTCGAACCGGATCGTCTTCAGGCGCGCACCGTCGAGGTAGAACCGCACCTTGCCGGTCGGCGTCACGCCGCTGGCCCGGGTGGACACCTTCACACTCAGGGTGACACGGGTGCGGTTCCGCTTCAGGCTCGTGCGGGAGGGGGTCGCCTTCGTCGCGCTGGACGCCTTGACGATCCGGTAGTCGAACGTCGACTTCTTCGTGACCGAGCCGTCGGAGTAGGACGTGGTGACCGATCCGTCCCCCACCGACGTGGACGAGAAACCGGAGACCTTCGCGGCGTCGGTGACGATCGTGGTGTAGACGCCCTTGTTGTAGACGGCCTTCACCACCATGCCGGTGGTGTCCAGCTTGTCCCCGACCCGGTACCTGATCCTGCTGGGCGCGGTGACCTTGACCGCGGTGAGCACCGGGTCGGACGGCGGCGAGGCGAGCAGCTTCTGGTACCGGGAGGTGACGCCGAACAGGGCAGCCACGTTGCCCGCGGTGTAGGTGACCGACCAGTCGGCCAGCGGCACCTGGCCCGCGTCCTTCATGTCCATGTAGGCGACGTTCGGCTCGCGGGTGATCGACCAGGCCGTCCCGCTCTTCTCCTGTACCAGCACCTTCGCGGCGTCGAAGAGGATCGAGGCGCGGCGCAGGTGGGAGGAGTCGGAGATCAGGCTGTAGCTGGTGTATTTCGACGATTTCGCCAGGATGGCCATCGAGTTCTTGGCGTTGCCGATCGTGCTGGAAGCCTTCTTCTCAACCAGGATCCGCGATTTCGCGATGCCGTTGGCGACCAGCCACTTGTAGCCGACCTCGCCTTCGGTGTGACCATTCTTCGGTGCGCCGCCAGTGACCAGAACCATCGACTTCGGATATTTCGCCAGTGCTTTCAGGGCGACCTTGAGCCGGCGCTCGAACTTCGTGCTGATCTTCCCGGACTTCTTGAGGGCCGACCCCAGCACCACGAAGACGTGCCCCTTCTTCGGCAGGTCCGAAGGCACGGTGGCGTTCATCTTCATGTAGTTGTTGATCGACGACCACGACTCCACGAAGCCTGCCCACAGCCCGGCCTCCCAGGTCGAGGAGGCGGCCATCGCGCTCACCGCAAGGTCCCGTTCGTCGGTGTCCCGGGCCTGCTGGAAGTAGATCGCCCGTGCCTTGAGGCTGGCCACGGACGCGGCTTCCGCCGCATGCGAGACCGGCTCGACGACGACCCCGCCGGTGAAGGCGAGGAAGGAGGCCGCGACCAGTGCCGCGACGAGTGCGCGTACCGTCCTGACCATTTCCGAAGACCCTTCCCGTTTCCGCTCCCGGGCGCGCCAATAACAGCAGGCACGCATTGTGGGACGTCGCACCCGCCCCCGAATTCGAGCGGCAACGCCAAAACGCAGCCATTCAGACTGCCGTTCCTGAAGTCTCGCACGAGCCCCGGATCAGGACACATTTGGTTGAGACTTTGCCCCGGCGATGGTTGAGGGTTGTCCCCCGGCAGGGCGAGGGCCGGTCGGGCGCCGTCCGGGGTCGCGGCTTCTGGCAGACTCGACCGCGTGCTGACCGTGACCGTGCCCGACGAGGATCTTCTGGCCCGTGTGTCCGACCTGTCCGGGGCCGTCGAACTGGTGCTGTGGGACTGCCTCGAACCGCTTCCCGAGGACGTCGCCGCGCGCGTCGAGGTGGTGCAGATCGGGCACTACTGGGAGCAACCCGACCGCTGGCGCCGGCTGCACGACCTGCCGAACCTGCGCCTGGTACTGCTGCCGTCGGCCGGGTTCGAGCACGCGCTGCCGCTGATCCCTGAGCACGTCGCCCTGTGCAACGGGCGCGGGGTGCACTCGACGGGTACCGCCGAACTGGCGCTCGCGCTCATCCTGGCGTCCCAGCGGGGGCTGGTCGACGCCGCCGCCGCGCAACGGGAGGGTCGCTGGATGAACCCCGAATTGTCGTCACTGGCGGACCGGCGCGTCCTCGTGGTCGGGGCCGGGTCTGTGGCCGAGGCGATCGTCGCACGGCTGCGTCCCTTCGAGGTGGAGATCACGGTGGTCGCACGCACCGCGCGGGACGGCGTGCACGGGGCGGACGAACTGCCCGCGCTGCTGGCGGACGCGGACGTCGTGGTGCTCGCCATCCCCTACTCGCCCGCCACCCACCACCTCCTGGACGCGGCGGCGCTGGCCGCGCTGCCCGACGGCGCCCTGGTGGTGAACATGGCCCGCGGGCGCATCATCGACCAGGACGCGCTGCTCGCCGAACTGCAGTCCGGTCGCCTCCGGGCCGCTCTCGACGTCACCGACCCCGAGCCGCTACCGTCCGACCACCCGCTGTGGCGGGCGCCCAACACCCTGGTCACCGCGCACCAGGGCGGCAACAGTGACGCCACCTACCCGCGCGTCGCAGCCCTGCTCCGCCGCCAACTCGAGCACCTGATCGCCGGCGAGCCCCCCGAGAACCTCGTCCGCGCCTCCGCCTGAACCGGCTGGTCCGTCCCCTTTCCGGTTCACGAGGTCGAGGAGGCCGCGCTCGACGGCGTCGAGCCACGCGCCGACGCTGGTGCGGGCCTCCGGCGTGTCCGGGTAACGGGCCCGCAGGTGCAGGCCGGTGTCGTTCACGATGAACCAGACCATCACCCCGTCGTCGCGCACGATCGCCGAGACGTACTGGACGGCGGCGTCCGGCGGCAACTCCGGCAGGCGGCGGGTGTCCAGCCAGGAGATGGCGAACATCCCGGGCGCGACCGGCATGCCCCCGTAGGGTGCGAGGATCGGCGCCAGCGGGTACGAACCGAGCGCGATCGCCTCACGGACGGCGCCACCGCAGGCCTCGGGGTCGGGGTCCGTGAGTTCGAGCACCGCGTTGGTGATGTACCAGCCCACCGAGTCGCGCCAGCGTTCCTCGTCCCGGCTGTGCACGGGGAACACCGCCCGCAGCGGCGCACCGGCCAGGTCGGCCGTCACGCGGGCGAGCACCGACATCACCAGCGCGATCGTCCGGACGCCGTGCTCGTGCGCCCGTTCGGCGAGGGTGGACGCCTGCCCCGCGTCGAGCAGGTCGCGCACCTCGACCACACTCGACCCGACGAAGTCCGGATCGCCGAGCGGCAGCGGGAAGCCCGGCATCGCTCCGCCGCCGGCGTCCAGGATCTCGGCCCACCGCCGGTGCACCTCGACGGGAGCGGGCGGACGCGACTCCAGCGCCGCGCTGTGCTCGGCGAACCCGGCTGCGGGCGGCAACCCGGCGCCGGGCCGGCGTCCGGATTCCAGGTCGGCCAGCGCGTCGTACAGGTCGCGCAGCACCACGAGGAACGACCACATGTCCACGTGGGCATGGTCCGAGCCGAGCACCACGAGCGGCCGCGGGTCGGGCTCGGCCTCCCCCGGCAGCAGCAGCGCCAGCCGGTGGGACGGACGCTCGAACGGCGCGCACGCCCGGTCGAACAGGTCGCGCAACACCTCACGGGGGCTGCGGTCGCCGACCTCGTGCTCGACCCACGCCCCCGGCGTGACCTCCACCTCGTGCAGGGTCGGCCGACCCGCCTCGTCCCGGCCGAACACGGTCCGGAGCGTGCCGTGCCTGGCCACCACGGCGAGCCACGCCGCGGCGACCCGATCGGGGGTGGCGTGGCCGGGGAGCCGGGCCGCGATCGCCATCCACGAACCGGGACGCTGGCCCTGGCCGACGTGGCGGCCCTGGTCGAAGGAGACCGGGAGCGGGCGCCCCATAGCACCGGCGAGCACCGCAAAACTGAGCAGTCTGCCTTGTGGGAGCGCCATCTGCGCGACGTTCGTCAGCCGCATGCCGACCTACCCTAGGAGGCACAAGCGACTGATTGGTTACAGGAGGATCACGTGCCCGGCCTGGACGTGGAGGATGCCCGTCTCGACTACGACATCGCTGGGGATGTCGGACCCCTGGTGGTCCAGCTGCACGGGCTCACCTCGTGCCGGGACCGGGACGCGGCCCTCGGCCTCGACCTCGGCAGGGCCCTGCGCGACCACCGGATCCTGCGCTACGACGCCCGCGGCCACGGTCGCTCCACCGGACGGGCGGACGTCGCGTCCTACACCTGGCCGGCGCTGGCCGGTGACCTGCTGGCCCTGCTCGACCACGCCTCCCCGGACGCTCCCGTGCACGGCATCGGCACCTCCATGGGCGCGGCGACCCTACTGCACGCCGCCGTCCGCGCGCCCGGGAGGTTCGCGAGCCTCACCCTCGTGGTGCCTCCGACGGCCTGGGAGACCCGCCGGGACCGGGCGGACGCGTACCGCGCGAACGCCGACCTGGTCGAGACCGACGGCGTGGACGCGTTCGTCGAACTCGGCAGCACGACCCCCGATCCGCCGGCGCTCGCGGACGCCCCCCGGACCAGGCCGAGCGTCGCCGAGCCGCTGCTCCCCACCGTGCTCCGCGGGGCGGCGTCCTCGAACCTGCCGGCGCTGCAGACGATCGCCGAACTCGACGTGCCCACCCTCATCCTGGCGTGGGCCGATGACCCGGCCCACCCGCTGCGGACCGCCGAACTGCTGCACCAGGCGATCCGGGGCAGCCGCCGGATCGTGGCCCGCACGCCGTACGGGATCATGGCGTGGCCGGCCCTGTTCGCCGACCATGTCACCGGCGCGGAGCATCGCCTCGCCGGGTCAGGCCTGCGGGCCGTCGCGCAGGCCTGACGGCCGGGACGCGCACGTCCGGGCCGCCGCCCGGGGACCCGGACGACGGCCCGTCCGATCGCCGGCGGCGGTTCAGCTGGCGGCGATCCCCTCCAGCGGGTGCCCAACCGTCGAGCCGAGGCCGGTGCCGACCGAACCGAGCGACGTCAGCGAGCCGCCCTGGCCGACGCGGAACGTCTCGACGGTGCCGTCGGCGCCGCCCAGCTGGAACACGTACCGGCCGTCCCGGGACGCGGCCAGGTCGATCGGCCCGCCGTCGGTGTGCGCAGCGGTGGCGTCGACGATGCCCAGCCGGCCGTGCCTGTCGGTGAAGGCGGAGATGCTGTCCGAACCCGCGTTCGCCGCGTACAGGGTGCCGCGCACGACGACGGACCAGCAGGCTGCGGCCTGCCCGGTCGGCCCGACCGAGGACAGCCCGGTGAGGCTGCCGTCACGGCCGACGCGGTAGCTGGACGCGAGGCCGGTGGCGTCCACCACGAGCAGGCGCCCGCCGCGGTCGAACGAGAGGGCGAACGGCACCGCGCCGGAGTTCGTCGTCACCGCTTCTGCGGACGGACGCCCGCTGCGGTCGAGCGCGAAGCCCAGCAGGGTTCCGTGGGTCTTGGTGGACACGACGACCGCGCGCTGGTCGGGCGTGATCGCCACCTGCGCCGGAGACTGCAGGAACTCGGGCCTGTCGTTCGGGACCAGCCCGAGCGACCGTGTGCTGCCCGGCAGCGGTACGACGCGGCCGCCGTCGATCCGGTAGCCCGTGATGGAACCGCCGCCGCGGGCGTTCAGGACGTAGGCGAGATCGCCGACGACGCTCACCGACACCGGCAGGTCGCCGTGGCTGGACAGGACCTGGCGGCGGGTGAGCCTGCTGCCGTCGACGCCGAACACGGTGACGGTGTCGCTGCCGCCGTTCACCGCGAACAGCAGGCCGTGCCGGCGGTCGAGGGTGAGGGCGCCCTGGGACGCGAGCGGGTCGACGACCGCCCCGTCCACGACCGCGCCCGAACCGCCCGTTCCGGTGGCGCCGGTCCTGGTCAGCGTGCCGTCGGGGGCTCGGTCGTAGGCGATCACGGAGTTGTGGTCGACGTCGTCGGTCAGGACGAAGACGGCCCCCACGGCGGGGCCGGTGGGGACGGGGACGGCGGCGACGGCGGGTGCCGCGCCGAGGGAGAGGATGACGGCGGCCGCAGCGGCGGTCAGCGCGGTGGGCAGGTGCGGGTACTTCATCAGTGGCGCTCCTTCGGGAGGTTGCGTAGACGCCGGCCAGTCAATGCCCGACTCCGGCGCGGCTGAATGACCCGCGGCTTACCTGCTCCTTACGGGGAACTGACAACCGTCACCACCGTCTGCCCGGCGACCGGGCCCCCGGCCTCCGGGCCGGCGCAGGAAGGTCTCCGCCGGACCCCGGTGAGCGTCCGGCCGCCGGGGCACTAGGGTCTGCCCATGAGCGCGTGGGCGATGCCGGCGGCGACCGCGCCGCACGAACGCACCTGGATGGCGTGGCCCTCGGCCCCGTACACGCTCGGCGACGGTCCCGGTGACGCGGACGAGGCGTGGCGCACCTGGGCAGCGGTGGCGAACGCGGTCGCCGCGTACGAGCCGGTCTCGATGCTGATCACGCCCCAGGGACGCGAGGAGGCCCGACGCCGGCTGGACGGTGCCGTCGAGCTCCACGAGTGCCCGCTCGACG
>JAXGTK010000061.1:0-13092 GCA_040774965.1 Propionicimonas sp.
ACCGGCGTCGGTGGCCTCATCCACATCTACTCGCTCGGCTACATGGAGCACGACGAGCGCAAGGGCCGCTTCTTCGGCTACCTGAACCTCTTCGTGGCCGCCATGCTGATCCTGGTGCTCGCGGACAACTACCTGGTCCTGTTCGTCGGCTGGGAGGGGGTCGGCCTGGCGTCCTAACTGCTGATCGGGTTCTGGCAGCACAAGCCGTCCGCGGCCGCCGCGGGCACGAAGGCCTTCGTGATGAACCGGGTCGGCGACCTGGGCATGACGATGGCGATCTTCTCGATGCTGGCCATGTTCGGCTCGTCCGCGTTCACCGTGGTCAACGAGCACGCCCACGGGCTCGACCCCGTCTGGGCGACGGTCATCGGCTGCCTGCTGCTGCTCGGCGCCTGCGGCAAGTCCGCGCAGGTGCCGCTGCAGGCCTGGCTGCTGGACGCCATGGAGGGCCCCACGCCCGTCTCCGCCCTGATCCACGCGGCGACCATGGTCACCGCCGGCGTCTACCTGGTGGTGCGCAGCCACGCGATCTTCGAGATGTCCGCCGCGGCCAGCACCGCCGTCGTGGTCGTCGGCTGCGTGACGCTGATGGCCGGCGCCTGGATCGGCTCGGCCAAGGACGACATCAAGAAGGTGCTGGCCGGCTCCACGATGAGCCAGATCGGCTACATGATGCTCGCCGCGGGCCTCGGCCCGGTCGGCTACGCGTTCGCGATCTTCCACCTGCTCACCCACGGCTTCTTCAAGGCGAACATGTTCCTCGGTGCCGGCTCGATCATGCACGGCATGAACGACGACGTGAACATGCGCCACTACGGCGGCCTGGCGAAGGCGATGAAGGTGACCTTCTGGACCTTCGCGATGGGCTACCTGGCGATCATCGGCATCCCGCCGCTGTCCGGCTACTTCTCCAAGGACCCGATCATCGAGTCCGCCTTCGAGGTCAGCACCGTCGCCGGCGTCACGGCCCTGGTCGGGGCCGGCATCACCGCGTTCTACATGACCCGGCTGATGCTGATGACGTTCTTCGGCGAGAAGCGCTGGCTGGACGGGGTGCACCCGCACGAGTCGCCGAAGGTGATGACCGTCCCGCTGATCATCCTCGCCTTCTTCAGCGCGGTGGCCGGCATGCTGATGCTGAGCTGGATCCAGGACTGGCTGGAGCCGGCGACCGGCGCCCACGTCCACGAGATCTCGCTCGTACCCGGGCCGATCGGCTGGCTGACCATGCTGGTCGTGCTGGCCGGGATCGGGATCGCCTGGTGGGTCTTCGGCACGAAGCCGGTGCCGGACGTGGCGCCCGCCTCGTCCAACCTGGTCACCATCACCGGCCGCAACGACTTGTTCGGCGACGCGGTGAACAACACCCTGGTGGTGCACCCGACCCTCGCCGTGTCCCGCGGGATCGTGGCGAACGACGACCGGATCATCGACGCCGGGGCCGACGGCCTCGCAGCGGTGTTCTCGGGCCTGTCCAGCCAGACCAGACGGCTGCAGACCGGCCAGGTCCGCACCTACGCCCTGACGATGACGATCGGCGTCGTGCTGGTCGGAGCCGTCGTGATTCTCACCCAGCTGGGCTGAGGGAGGTAGCAGAGATGACATTCCCCTGGCTCACGTTCCTCGGTCTCGTGCCGCTGGTCGGTGCCGCCGTGCTGTGCCTGCCGGTGAAGCAGATCGCCCGCGGCGTCGGCATGGTGTTCGCCGTCGCCACGGCGCTGGTCGGGATCGGTGTCGCCGTCCTGTTCGCCGACGGCGTCGACCTCGCCGAGACGGCACCGTGGATCCCCATGTTCGGTGCCTGGTGGGCGGTCGGGCTGGACGGCATGTCGCTGGTGATGGTGCTGCTCACCGTCCTGCTGGTGCCGGTGGTGCTGCTCGCCGAGTGGAAGCTCCCCGGACGCGGCCGCTGGACCCCACAGGCCTTCGCCGCCCTCGTGCTGGCCCTGGAGAGCATGTCGGTGTTCGTCTTCCTCGCCCAGGACGTGCTGCTGTTCTACCTGTTCTTCGAGGCGACGCTGATCCCGATGTACTTCCTGATCGGCGGTTTCGGCGGCCCGCGCCGCTCCTACGCCGCGGTGAAGTTCCTGCTGTTCAGCCTCGCCGGCGGCCTGGTCATGCTGGCCTCGGTGATCGGCCTGTACGCGGTCTCGGTGCAGCTCACCGGCACGCCGACCTACCTGCTCGACGAGCTGATGCAGCTGCCCATCGACCCGACGCTGGCCCGCTGGCTGATGCTCGGCTTCCTGTTCGCGTTCGTGGTGAAGGCGCCGATGGTGCCGGTGCACACCTGGCTGCCCACCGCGGCCGAGGAGGCCACCCCGGGCACGTCGGTGCTGCTGGTCGGCATCCTGGACAAGATCGGCACCTTCGGGATGATCAAGTTCTGCCTGTGGCTGTTCCCCGAGGCCAGCACGTGGATCGCCCCGGTGATGGTCGTGCTGGCCCTGATCAGCATCCTCTACGGCGCGGTCGCGGCGATCGGCAGCAAGAACCTGCTCCGCCTGGTCGCCTACACCTCGATCAGCCACTTCGGGTTCATGGTGCTGGGCATCTACACCTTCACCAGCACCGGGATCTCCGGCTCGATCTTCTACATGGTCAACCACGGGTTCTCCACCGCGGCGCTGTTCCTGGTGATCGGGTTCCTGATCTCGCGGCGCGGCTCGGCGATGGTGACCGACTTCGGCGGCGTGCAGAAGGTCGCCCCGGTGCTCGCGGGCGTGTTCCTGCTGGCCGGCCTGTCCGGCCTGGCCCTGCCCGGCATGTCGAGCTTCGTCTCCGAGTTCATGGTGCTGGCCGGCACGTGGTCGCGCCAGCCCGGCTTCGCGGCCGTCGCGGTGCTCGGCACCGTGCTCGCCGCGGTGTACATCCTGCGCATGTACCAGCGCACGATGACCGGGCCGGTCACCGACGACGTGACCGCCACGTTCACCACGGACGCGACCGCACGCGAGAAGTGGGTGGCCGCACCGGTGATCGCGGTGATCCTGCTGCTCGGGTTCGTACCCAACATCGCGCTGTCGGTGATCGAACCGGTCGCGCAGACAACGATGAGCCACGTCGGGGTCACAGACCCGGTGGCGCCGCTGGGGGAGGAAGCCAAGTGAACGCCATCTCCGCGCCCACCTTCGAGTGGCTGCAGCTCGCACCCGTCCTGATCGTGCTGCTGGCGGCCTGCATCGGGATCGGCATCGAGGCGATTGCGCCGCGTCGCTGGCGCTTCCTCGCCCAGGTCGTGCTGTTCGAGCTCGCCATCGGCGTCGCGTTCGTGTCCCTGGTGATGTCCTGGCTGCAGCCGACGAACAACCTCGGCCTGATGGCCATGGACTCGATCAGCCTCGACGGCCCGTCCTACCTGATGTGGGGCTCGCTGCTGGTGTTCGCCCTGCTCAGCATGCTGGTGTTCGCCGAACGCGACCTGAACAACGGGGCCACCTCCTTCGCCGCGTCCGCCGCGTCCGTCCCGGGCAGCGCGGCCGAGAAGGACGCGAGCCTGGCCCGGCACGAGCACAGCGAGGTCTTCCCGCTGGCCATGTTCTCCCTCACCGGCATGATGGTCTTCGTCGCCGCGAACGACCTGCTCACCGCCTTCGTGGCCCTCGAGGTCATGTCGCTGCCGCTGTACCTGCTCTCCGCGATGGCCCGCCGCCGCCGCCTGCTCAGCCAGGAGGCCGCGTTGAAGTACTTCCTGCTGGGTGCGTTGTCCAGCGCGTTCTTCCTGTTCGGCATGGCGCTGACCTACGGCTTCGCCGGGTCGTTCGACTACGGCCGGATCAGCGACGCGATCGCCGACCCGGTCTACGGCCGCGGGCTGCTCTACACGGGCATGGCGTTCCTCGCGATCGGCCTGCTGTTCAAGATCGGTGCGGTGCCGTTCCACAACTGGGTGCCGGACGTGTACGTCGGCGCACCCACCCCGGTCACCGGGTTCATGGCGATCTGCACCAAGCTGGCCGCGGTCGGCGCCACCGTCCGGATCTTCTACGTGGCGCTCGGCGGCGAGCGGTGGAGCTGGCAGCCACTGCTGGCGGTGATCGCCGTGGTCACCATGGCGATCGGTGTCGTCGTCGCCCTGACCCAGTCCGACATGAAGCGGCTGCTCGCCTACAGCTCGGTCTCCCACGCCGGCTTCATCCTGGTCGCGGTGGTCGGTGCGACGGCAGGTGCCGCCGGGCAGATGAGCAGCTTCGGCTCGATCCTGTTCTACCTGGTCGCCTACGGGTTCGCGACCGTCGCGGCGTTCGCGATCGTGACCATGGTGCGCAACCAGGCCGGCGAGGTGCACGAGATCTCCGGCTGGGCGGGCCTCGGCCGGAAGAGCCCGTTGCTCGCCGGCATCTTCGCGGTCCTGATGCTGAGCTTCGCCGGCATCCCGCTGACCGGCGGCTTCATCGGCAAGTGGGCGGTGTTCTCCGCCGCCTGGCGCGGCGGCTACGCCTGGCTCGTGCTCGCCGCAGTGGCGTTCAGCCTGGTCGCCGCCTACGTCTACCTGAAGGTCGTCGTGATGATGTTCTTCGCCGAGCCTGCCGCGGGCGTCGTCGTGGGCAGGGCGAGCGGGATGACCTGGGTGCCGGTCGCGCTGGGCGCGCTGGCCTCGGCCTACCTCGGCCTGTTCCCGGGACCGCTGCTGGACCTTGTCACGTCGGCCAGCACGTTCCTGCGCTGAGGCTATGCTGTCGGGCGTGTCCGCGACCCAGCCAGCCGATCTCGTGGGTGAGCTGCCGGGGGAGTTCACCGACCGTGTCACCGGCCTGCTCGAGCTGATCGAGGACCGCCTGGGCACGGCGGCGAAGGCGGACAGCGCCTTCGTCACCGAAGCCGCCCAGCACACGATCCGGGCGGGCGGCAAGCGGTTCCGCCCCCTGCTCGTCGTGCTGTCCTCGTTGCTGGCGGACACGCCGCAGGAGGAGTCGGTGGTCCGGGCGGCTCTGGTCATGGAGCTCACCCACGTGGCCAGCCTCTACCACGACGACGTGATGGACGAGGCGGAGTTGCGGCGCGGCGTGCAGAGCGCGAACCTCCGCTGGGACAACACGGTTGCGATCCTCGTCGGCGACTTCCTGTTCTCCCGGGCCTCCTCGATCGTGGCGGACCTCGGCACCGAGTACGTGAAGTTGCAGGCCGAGACCTTCGCCCGCCTGGTCCAGGGCCAGATCGCCGAGACCCGCGGGCCCCTCGACGGGGCGGACCTGCTCGATCACTACCTGGCGGTGGTCGCCGACAAGACCGGCTCGCTGATCGCCGCGTCCGCACTGTTCGGCGGCATGGTCGCCGGCCTGGGTGAGGTCGAACTGGCGGCGCTGGCCGCCTACGGCGAGGAGATCGGCATCGTCTTCCAGCTCAGCGACGACATCATCGACATCGCGAGCGACTCCTCCGGCAAGACGCCGGGGACCGACCTGCGGGCGGGCGTCCCGACGCTGCCGACCCTGCTGGCCCGACGCAGCACCGATCCCGGTGACGCGCGGCTGCTGGCGTTGCTCGACTCCGACCTCACCGATGACGCGGAGCTCGCCGAGGCACTGCGGCTGATGCGGGAGCACCCGGCCATGGGCGAGGCGAGGGACGAGATCCGGCGTCGCGCCGAGGTGGCCCGCGCGCACCTGGCGCCGCTGCCCGACGGTGCTGCGAAGGACGCCCTCGCGGCGCTCTGCGACGGGGTCATCTCGAGATCCGCCTGATCGACCGGGGTGGACGGCCCGGGTTAGGGTGGCCTCAGTTACGGGGGTTTCTCCACGAACGGAGGTCGGCATGGCCCGCCCACAGGTCGTCATCATCGGATCCGGATTCGGGGGGTTGTTCGCCGCCAAGGCGCTCGCGAAGGCCGATGTCGACGTGACCCTGGTCGCGAAGACGGTCGCCCACCTGTTCCAGCCGCTGCTCTACCAGGTCGCGACCGGCATCCTGTCCACGGGCGAGATCGCCCCGGCCACCAGGGACGTGCTGCGCAACCAGGCCAACGCCACGGTGCTGCTCGCCGAGGTGACCCGGATCAACCTCGCCAGCCGGGTCGTGGTGGCCGAGATGCTCGCCAAGACCATCGCGCTCAAGTACGACCATCTGGTCGTCGCGGCGGGTGCGGGCCAGTCCTATTTCGGGAACAACCACTTCGCCACGTTCGCGCCGGGCATGAAGTCGATCGACGACGCCCTCGAACTGCGGGCCAGGATCTTCGGGTCGCTGGAGATGGCCGAGCTCAGCGAGGACGCCGACGAGCGCCGCCGGCTGATGAACTTCGTGATCGTCGGTGCCGGCCCCACCGGTGTGGAGATGGCCGGTCAGATCGCCGAGCTCACCCGCCACACGCTCCGCCGGAGCTTCCGGCGGATCGACACGAAGGATTCGACGGTGCTGCTGCTGGACGGCGCGGACGCCGTACTGCCGCCGTTCGGGCCGAAGCTCTCCGCGGCGGCGCGCGCCGAGCTCGAACGCAACGGGGTGGAGGTGCGCCTCGGCGCGCTGGTCACGAACGTGGACGCGACCGGGCTGGACGTGAAGTACTCCGACGGCCGGACCGAGCGGATCGCGTCCTCGTGCAAGGTGTGGGCGGCCGGCGTCCAGGCCAGCCCGCTGGGCCGGACCCTCGCCGAGCAGTCCGGGGCGGGCCTCGACCGGGCCGGCCGCGTCCAGGTGAACCGCGACCTCACCCTGCCCGGACACCCCGAGGTGTTCGTGGTCGGGGACATGATCAGCCTGGACGGCCTGCCCGGTGTCGCCCAGGTGGCCATCCAGGGCGGACGGTACGCCGCGTCGAAGATCGCCGGCGAGCTCTCCGGCCACCCGGTCACGGAGGAGTTCCGCTACCACGACAAGGGCTCGATGGCCGTGATCAGCCGGTTCGGGGCGGTCGCGAAGATGAACAAGCTGCGACTGACCGGCTTCCCGGCCTGGTTCGCGTGGCTGTTCGTGCACCTCATCTACGTGGTCGGCTTCAAGAACCGGATCACCACCCTGCTGCACTGGCTGATCACCTTCGTCGGCCGGGCCCGTTCGGAACGGGTCACCACGGAGCAGCAACTGGTGGGCAGGCTGGCGGTCAAGCAGCTGGGCGAGGACTTCCAGCCGACGATCGCGGGCACCCTCGAACCGGGAAAGATCAAGCACTGATGGAACTCACCGAACTCGACGCCCTCGCCGTGGCGCGGGCCGTCCGCGAACAGTCGGTCACCGCCACCCGGGTGGTCCAGGCGCACCTCGACCGTGCCAAGCGCCTCTCGGACGTCGTGGGTGCCTACGCGCGGCTCACCCCTGGGCCCGCGCTGGCCCGCGCCGCGGACGTGGACGCCGGTGTCGCCCGGGGCGAGGTCTCCGCACCGCTGCTCGGCGTGCCGTGCCCGATCAAGGACCTCAACCCGGTCGCGGGCGTCGGCTGGGAGGCCGGCACGATCGCGATGCGGGGGAACGTCGCGGACCTCGACGACGACGTCGTGGACTGGTTCCGCCGGGCCGGGACGGTGAGCCTCGGCAAGACGGCCACCCCGGAGTTCGGCCTGCCCTGCTACACCGAGCCCGAGGGCGCGCCGCCGGCCCGGACACCGTGGGACCTGCGCCGCTCCGCCGGTGGCTCCAGCGGCGGAGCCGCGGCCGCCGTCGCCACCGGCCTCGCCCCGATCGCGCACGCCTCCGACGCCGGCGGTTCGATCCGCATCCCCGCCTCCGCCTGCGGGCTGGTCGGGCTCAAGGCCAGTCGCGGCCGGGTCAGTTCCGGCCGGCTGCGGGTTCCGGGGCCGGGACTGGGCACCGACGGCGTGCTCAGCCGCACCGTCGCCGACACCGCGGTGGCGCTCGACGTGCTCGCGGGCCACGGTGTGGGGGAGACCTATCACGCGCCCCCGCCCGCCACGACCTTCGCGGACGCCGCCGGACGCGAGCCCGGGCGGCTGCGCATCGGCGTGCTCACCACCCCGGTCATCGCCGAGGCCGACGTGCACCCCGCCTGCCTGGACGCCGCGCGAACGGTGGCCGGGACGCTGGCCGGGCTCGGCCACGAGGTGGGCGAGGCGCCGGTGCCCTTCCCCGTGGAGCGCTGGCAGGCGTTCGGGGCCCTGTGGGCGGTCGGGGCCGCGTCCATCCCGCTGCCGGAGGCCGCCGAGCCGCTGCTGCGTCCGCTCACCCGGTGGCTGCGCGAACTCGGCCGCAACACCTCCGGCGTCGCCTACGCCGAGGCCGCGGGGGCGGTGCAGCGGCTCACCGTGGAGGTCGCGCAGGCGTGGGACGACTTCGACGTCGTGCTGACGCCCACGCTCGCCCAGCCCCCGTCCCTGGTCGGCGAACTGCGCGACGACGACGACCCGGCTGCCGACTTCGCGGCCCAGACCCGGTTCACCCCGTGGACCAGCGTCTACAACCTGTCCGGGCGGCCGGCCATCTCGCTGCCGCTGCACACCGCCGTCGTCGACGGCCGCGAACTGCCGATCGGGGTCATGCTCGGCGGGCGGTTCGGTGCGGAGGAGACCCTGCTCTCCCTCGCCGCCCAACTGGAGGACGCCGTCGGCTGGCGGCACCCGTTCGTGGTGGGGGACCCGACCTGACGCGTCAGTGCGCGAACCGGTCCGGGGTGCCGTCGTCGTCCTCGTCGATGCTCTCGGCGATCTCGACGGACTTGTAGTGCCGGTTTCGTGAACCCAGCACCACGGCGGCGAACAGGGCGGCCAGCACGGAGGCGGTCAGGATGGCCACCTTGCCGATGTCGTCGGACTCCGAGCCCTGCCCGAAGCTCAGCTCGCTCACCAGCAGCGACACCGTGAAGCCGATCCCGCCGATCACACCGAGGCCGAACACGTCGATCCAGGCCAGGTCGGGGTCCAGCCTGGCGTGTCGCAGCCGGGTGACCAGCCAGGTGGAGCCGGTGATCCCGATCGCCTTGCCCGCGACGAGCCCCACGATCACGCCCAGGCCGATCGAGCTGGTCACGGCGTCCAGGAAGCCCTGCAGCCCGCCGACGGCGACGCCGGCGGAGAAGAAGGCGAACACGGGCACGGCGACTCCGGCCGAGAACGGCCGCACCCGGTGCTCGAGGAGGCCGGCCAGGCCGTGCTCGGAGTCACAGCCCGCGGGCGGGCGTACCTGGACGGCGAAGGCGAGTGCCACGCCGGCGACCGTCGCGTGCACCCCGCTCGCGTAGCACAGCACCCAGGCGATCACCGCCAGCGGCACCAGGGTCAGCCACGGCGCCCACCAGTGGCGGATCAGGAACGGCTGGAACCTGTAGGCGATGAAGGCGAACAGGCCGAGCGGGATGACCTCCGCGCCCAGGAAGCCCGGGGCGAGGTCCTTGGAGTAGAAGAACGCGATGATCGCGATCGCGATCAGGTCGTCGGCGACCGCAAGGGTGAGCAGGAAGGTGCGCAGGGCGGCCGGCAGGTGCGAACCGATCACCGCGAGCACCGCGAGCGCGAAGGCGATGTCCGTGGCCGCGGGGATGGCCCAGCCCTGCAGGGACTCCGGGTCGGCGACGTTGAACGCCACGTAGATCGTCGCCGGGACGGCGACGCCGCCGATCGCGGCCACCACCGGCACCAGCGCCGTGCGCAGGTCGCGCAGGTCGCCCACCACGAACTCGTGCTTGAGTTCCAGCCCGACCAGGAAGAAGAAGATCGCGAGCAGCCCGTCCGCCGCCCAGTGGCCGATGGACAGGTTGAGGTCGATCCCGAACACGGTCGCGCCCACATGGGCGTCGCGCAGTCCGAAGTAGAGGTCCGGGGCGAGGTTGGCGACCAGCATGGCCGCGGTGGTCGCGACCAGGAGCAGGATGCCGCCGACGGACTCGCGGCGCAGGATGCCCCGGACGCGCACGAACTCCTGGTAGGCGCCGCGCGCGAGGGTGACGGGAGCGGGACGGGAGTTCACCAGATCTTCACCCTCTCGGCCGGCGCGAGCCAGGCGGCGTCGGACTCCGTGACGCCGAAGGCCGCGTAGTAGGACGGCAGGTTGCGCACCACCTGGTTGCAGCGGAACTCCTCCGGCGAGTGCGGGTCCGTGGCCACCTGCTGGCGCAACGCCTCGTCGCGGCGCTTCGACTGCCAGGCCCGCGCCCACGACAGGAAGAACCGCTGCTCCGCCGGCACGCCGTCGACGGGTGCGGGTGCCCCGTCGAGCGTGAGCTGCCAGGCGTCGTAGGAGATCGCGGCGCCGCCGAGGTCGCCGATGTTCTCCCCGATGGTCAGCTCGCCGTTCACGTGCACGTCGGGCAACTGCCGGGGGGAGAGCGCCGAGTACTGCCCGATCAGTGCCCTCGTCCGTTCGGTGAACGCCTCGCGGTCCGCCGGCGTCCACCAGTCGCGCAGCCGGCCGTCGCCGTCACAGGTCGAGCCCTGGTCGTCGAAGCCGTGGCCGATCTCGTGGCCGATCACGGCACCGATCGCTCCGTAGTTGACCGCGTCGTCGGCCTCGACGTCGAAGAACGGCGGCTGCAGGATGGCCGCGGGGAACACGATCTCGTTGCGCAGGGGGTGGTAGTAGGCGTTCACCGTCTGGGGGGTCATCAGCCACTCCCAGCTGCGGATCGGCCCGCCGAGCTTGGAGATCTCGTCGGCGGCGTGGAAACCGGCGGCCCGCAACACGTTGCCGACCAGGTCGTCCGGCTCGATCACCAGGCTGCCGTAGTCCTTCCACACGTCGGGGTAGCCGATCTTCGGGGTGAAGTGGGCGAGCTTGTTCAACGCCTCGGCCCGGGTCTCGGCGGTCATCCAGTCCAGGTCGGAGATCGAGCGCCGGTACGCCTCGAGCAGGTTCGCGACCAGCGCGTCCATCCGCTCCTTGGCCGCGGGCGGGAAGTGTCGCTCGACGTACAGCTTGCCGACCGCCTCGCCGAGCGTGCGCTCGACCAGGTCGACGCCGCGCTTCCAGCGATCGCGCAGTTGCGGGGTGCCCTGCAGCACGGTGCCGTAGAAGTCGAACCGGGCCTGCACCAGCGGCTCGGGCAGGTACGGGGACAGCGCGGAGACCAGGCTCCAGCGGCACCACTGCTTCCAGTCCTCCAGCCGGGACGCGGTGAGCAGCGCCGCCACGTCCCTGAGGAAGGACGGCTGCGCGACGATCACCGACTCCAGTTCCGGCACCCCGGCGGCGGCCAGGAGCCGCGTCCACGCGACGCCGGTGGCGTCGAGGTCCGCCGGGGAGGTCGGGTTGTACATCAGGCGCAGGTCGCGGGTGCGCACCTTGTCCCAGTGCAGCGCGGCGACCTCGGTCTCCAGCGCGACGATCGGCCCGGCGGCGCTCGAGGTGAGCCCGGCCAGCGTCATCGTGCGGTCGACGTGGTCGCGGTAGGCGGCGAGGATCTGCGCGTGCTGCTCGAGGCGGTAGTACTCCTCGTCGGGCAGCCCGATGCCGGCCTGGCCCACGAACAGTGCGTAGCGGGTCGGTTCCCCGGGGTCGGACTCCACCTCGACGCCGATCGGTGCGCCCGTGCCGCGCCTCACGCTGCGGCCGAAGTAGTCGAGCAGGTCGGTGACCGTGCCGATCGCGTCGATCTCGTCCAGCAGCGGGCGCAGCGGCTCCAGTCCGGCCGCGTCGATCCGCTCGGTGTCCATGAAGCTTCCGTACATGTGCTCGACCAGGGACGCCTCCGTGCCCGGCTCCGAGCCGGAGAGTCCGGTGACGATGTCGCGGATGGCGCGCTCGGACGCGTCCCGCAGTTCGATGAACGCGCCCGCGGCGGCCTTGTCGGCGGGGATCTCGGTGGTCGTGAGCCAGTGCCCGTTCACGTACCGGAAGAGATCGTCCTGGGGTCGGATGGTGGGATCGAGGTCGAAGCTGGTCACGTGCGCAAGGTTATCGGGTCGCCCCGGCACCGGCTTCGGGGCGACGGGCTGCCCGTCGGCAACCGCCCGTGTGGTGCCGGGCGCGCCGTTCGCGGCGCGGGAGCGGGAGATCCCTCGTACACTCGCTGGATCCGAGGGAGGTGGTGCCCGTGAGAACCGAGACCGGCTGGGTGGCGCGGCTGGACGGCGCCTTCTTCGTGCTGGCCGGTGTGGCGTCCGTCTGGTTCGCCTACCTCACCCTCGAGGAGGGCATCATCCCGGGCTGGCAGATGCTGCTGGTGATCGTGTTCTGGGTGCTGGTGGCCTACCTCGTCCTGCCCCGGCTGCACCGCATCCTCACCCGCATCTACGTGCCCGACTACTTCATCGGGCGCACCCGCACCGCCGACGGCCTGCTCGGCGACCCGGTGAACCTGGCCCTGATGGGCACTGCCGACCAGGTGCACGCGGCGCTGGAACGAGGCGGCTGGACGCGGGCCGACGAACTCTCCGCACGGACCGGCTGGCGGATCGTGACGACGACCCTGTCCCGGCGCAGCTACTCCCGGGCCCCGGTCAGCCCGCTGTTCCTGTTCGGGCGGCGCCAGGACTTCGCCTACCAGCAGGAGGTGGACGGCAACCCGTCCCAGCGCCACCACGTGCGGTTCTGGAAGTGCCCGGACGGCTGGCTGCTGCCCGGCGGCTTCGCGGTCGACTGGTTGGCCGCGGGCACCTATGACCGCAGCGTCGGGCTGTCCCTGTTCACGCTGCAGGTGACCCACAAGATCGACCAGGACACCGACATCGAGCGCGAGCACATCATCGACACCGTGCGAGCCGCCTCCCCGGCGATCGGACTGGACCTCCTGCGCGACTTCTCCACGGGGTACCACTCCCGCAACGGTGGGGGCGACCTGATCCGCACCGACGGCAACCTGCCCGTGCTCGACGTCACCGGGCTCCCCGCGGCGGCGTCGGCCGAGGTCCAGCCGGCGACCGTGGGGCACCCGCGCCGCCCGCCGCAGATCGTGTTCGGCTTCGTGACCACGGTGCTGCAGACGCTGGTCTACCTCGGTTTCGCCGGCGTGTTCCTGATGATCGGGCAGGGCATCGCGGAGGTGGCTGCGGACGTGCAGGCCGGCCTGCTCGCCGCGGGCGTCGTGCTCCTGGTCGTCGGACTCGCCAACATCGGGTTCGCCGTCGCCACGCTGGCCGCACGGAACTGGGCCCGGCTCACCCTGTGCGCGCTGAGCCTGGTCAGCATCGTCTCCACCTACGTCGAGCGGACGGCGAGCAACCAGCACGGTCCACTGCACGGCGAACTGCTGCCGCTCGGGACCAGCGTGCT
>JAXGTK010000062.1:0-12870 GCA_040774965.1 Propionicimonas sp.
AGCGAAGGACATTCCATGGCCAGCAAGAAGAAACCAGTCCAGCCGCCCTCGGGCGGGAACCGTCGCGACTCACTGCGCAAGCAGCGGCTCGCCGAGCAGGAGGCGGCACGCCGGCGCACCGTCGTCGTCCGCGTCGGGATCGCCGTCGTCGTCGCCGCGGTCGTCATCGGCGTGGTCGCCGGGATCGCACTCACGATGAGTTCGCAGAAGCAACAACCCACAGCCACCGCGACCGTGCAGACCACCGCCACCGCCCCCAGCGCCGTGGACGCCTCCGGCGCGATCCTGCTCGGGGACCCGTCGGCCGCAACCACGCTGACCGTCTACACCGACTTCATCTGCCCCTACTGCGGGGAATTCGACCGCACCAACGCCAGTGTGATCTCCTCCTCCCTCGCTTCGGGGAAGGTGAAGATGCAGGTCTATCCGCTGAACTTCCTGGACGACGCATCGCTGGGCACGAAGTACTCGACCCGGGCGGCGAACGCCTTCGCCACCGTGGCGAACAGTGACCCCGACCATGCACTGGCGTTCTACCAGGCGCTGTTCGAGAACGAGCCGGACGAGAACACCAGCGGGCTGACCGACCAGCAGATCGCCGACCTGGCGACCAAGGCCGGTGTGCCCGCCGACGTGGTCGCGTCCTTCACCGACCAGACCTTCGTGCCATGGGTCGACGAGATGACCACGAATGCCCTGACCTCGATCTCGGGCACCCCGACGATCCTGATCGACGGGAAGGCCTTCGAGGGCGATCCGTACCACGCCGGCCCGCTCGAGGAGGCCCTGAAGGCTGCCGAGAAGGGCTGACGCTCAGGCGGACACCAGGCGCTCGGACTCCTCCCAGAGCCGGCGGGCCGCTTCGGCGTCGTCGGCCTGGGCGGCGGTGCGGCCCGGCTCCCGCTTCACGTAGTACTGCCCGGAGTGCCACGCCGCGCCCGGCCTGCTGTCGGCCAGCCAGACGAGCTGGTCGGCGCCGCGCTCTGGGCTGATCGTGAACAGCCGGCGCAAGAACCCGACCGCGTAGACGACCCGCATCGGGTTGTCGGTGTCCATGGCGAAGTTGCTGCCGACGACGCCCGGGTGGAAGGCGGCCGCGCTGAGGCCCCGGTCGTGGTAGCGGCGGTGCAGTTCCTTCGTGAACAGGATGTTCTCCAGCTTGCTCGCGCCGTAGGCGCGCTGGGCCGAGTAGTCGTGGGCCAACTGGAGGTTGTCGAGGTCGACCCGCCCGGCCATCCGGGCGGCGAGGCTCGAGGTCTGGATCACGGAGGCCCCGCTGGCGACCAGCTTGTCCATCAGCAGCGTGGTGAGCAGGAACCCGGCGAGGTGGTTCACCTGGAAGGTGAGTTCGTTGCCGTCCTCGGTCAGTCGCCGCTGCGACCCCATGATGCCGCCAGCGTTGTTGGCGAGGACGTCGATGCGCGGGTAGGCCGCGTCCAGGTCGGCCGCGAGCCGGCGGACCTGTTCCAGCGAGGCGAAGTCAGCCACGTGGTGCGGAACGTCGAGTTCGGCGGCCAGGGCGGCCGTCTTGTCGGGCGAACGGCCGACCAGCACCACGTCCTCGCCGCGGTCGGCCAGCTCGCGTGCCGCCGCGGCGCCGACGCCGTCGCTGGCCCCGGTGATCACGATCGTCTTCTGTCTCATGGGGTGGCCCTTTCCTGTCGCCGCGGACCGAGGGTAGCTCGCCGGTGGGCGCCGGCGCGGCTCACGTGCCGGATCGGGTGGACGTGCCGGTCGTCTCGGCGTCCCTGCCGCTCTCGACCAGCGCGGCCAGGGCCGCCCGGACGGCGGCGCGTTCGAGCCGGTCGGGCCGGCCCAGGGCGACGATCGAGCGCACCGAGCGCACGTCGGTGAGTGGCACCAGCACCACGCCCGCCCGTGCCCGGGTGGTGAACCGGGGCAGGAGGGCGCAGCCCACCCCGGCCGCGACCAGTGCCTCGACGACCCGGTTGTCCCGGATCCGCTGCACCACCTGCAGCGCGACCCCGGCCCGGTTCTCGATCGCGATCCGCACGGTGTCGAACGGGAAACCCTGCGGCACCCCGATCCAGCGCTCGCCGGAGAGGTCCGCGGCGACCAGCGACCGCCTCCCGGCCAGCCGGTGGGACGCAGGCAGGGCGACGTCCAGTGGCTCGTGGGCGAGGGTCCGGGTGAGCAGGCGGTCGGACCCGGCCGGGACCTCGGCGAGGCTGTGCCCGATCACGAGGTCGTGGTCGGACGCGCGGGAGGCGAAGTCGGCCTCGGCCACGTCCTCGTCGGCGAGCTCGAGTTCGACGTCCGTGCCCGCGAGCCGCGACACCAGGCCCGGCACGAGGAACTCCACCCCGCTCGGCAGCCCGGCGATCCGCACCACGCCGGAGGGGCGGCCGCGCAGGTCGTCGAGCCCCCGCTGCAGGCGGCCCAGTTCGGTCGCGACGCCGACGGCGCCCTCGGCGAGGAGCCGTCCGGCGGCCGTGAGCCGCAGCCCGCGTCCGTCCGGCTCGACGAGCGCGATGCCGAACGCGCGCTCGGCGCTGCGCAGTTGCTGGCTGACCGCGGAGGGGGACCGGAACGTGGCCTCGGCGACGGCCGTGACCGTACCCCGGTCGGCGAGCTCTCGCAGCAGTTCGAGATGGCGCACATCCATGAAGGCAGCCTAAAGCATCCGTTCAGAATCCTGCGCTGGTGCTTCACGGAGGGCTGGTCGATGATGGTGCACGTGCCCGTCCGCCATCGCCTGCTCGCCGTCGTCGTGGCCGCGATCTGGGGCGCGAACTTCCTCGCGATCCACGCCTCGCTGGCCCAGTTCCCGCCGTTCTTCCTGGTCGCCCTGCGGTTCGCCTTGATCGCCCTGCCGACGATCCTGTTCGTGCCGCGCCCGCAGGTTCCGTTGCGCTGGCTGGTCGGCTACGGGCTCGGCTTCGGCGTGGCCCAGTTCACGTTCCTGTACTGGGGCATGGCGGCCGGGATGCCCACCGGGCTGGCCTCGCTGGTGCTGCAGGCGTCCGCGCCGTTCACCCTCGTGCTCGGTGCACTGCTGCTCGGTGAGCGGGTGCGCGGACGCCAGTGGCTGGGCATCGCGGTGGCGATCGCCGGGATGGCCCTGGTCGGGGTCTCCCGTGCACAGGCCGCCGCGCTGGTGCCGTTCCTGCTCGTGCTGGCCGGCGGGCTCGGCTGGGCCTTCGGCAACCTCGCCAGCCGGCTCGCGCAGCCGCCCAACCCCCTGCACCTCACGTTGTGGATGTCCGTGGTCGTGCCGGTGCCGATGCTGGCGCTCTCGCTGGTGTTCGAGGGCCCGGACCGGATCTGGACGGCGCTGGCGGGCTCGCTGGGTGCGTCCGCCGTACCCGCATGGGTGGGCCTGGCCTACACCTGCGTGATCGCGACCGCGGTCGGGTCGGGGATCTGGACCTGGCTGCTGGCCCGCCACCCCGCCGGCGTGGTCGCGCCGTTCTCGATGCTGGTGCCCGTGGTCGGGATCCTCACTGCCGCGCTCGTGCTCGGCGAGCGTCCCACCTGGCTGGAGTTGCTCGGCGGGGTCGTGGTGGTGGCCGGCGTCCTGGTCGGCGCCCGGCGTCCCCGCGTCCCGGTCGAACCCCCGCCCCCTGCCGAGTTGTCAGAGTCTGGCGTCGCCCTGACGACGTGAGACCCTGCCAGGTCGGAGGTGGGGTCAGCGGTCGTCGGGGTTCGGCTCGGGATCGGGGTCGGCGCCCGCCTCACCCTGCCTGCGCAGTTCGTCCTCGCGGCGGCGCAGGTCGTCCTCCCACTGCTTGAGCATGCGCTCGTGGTCGTTGTTCGACGCCTTCAGCGAGGCGAGGAACTCGGGATCGTCGTCCGGGGCCCGCGGACGCAGGCGGGCCGGACGCTCCGTCTCCGGGTGGCTGGCGGTACGGGACGGCCTCGGCACGTCCCCGCCCGCCGAGTTCACCGGGCGCCCGGCGACGAGCCAGGCGATGCCGCCGACCAGCGGGATGATGATGATCAGCAGGATCCAGCCCCACTTCGGCAGGTTCCTGATGCGTGAATCGTCGGCCAGGATCGCGTCGATCAGGCAGAACACGAGGATGACGGCCTCGACGGCGAAGGGCAGTAGGCGGATCATTCGGGCTCCCGGGTTGCTGGCGACCACGATAGGCCATCCGGGTCGGAGGTCAGGCTGCCAGAACCCTCGAGCGCAACTGTCCGCAGAACGCCTGCGCGAGCAGCCGGCCGTTCCGGGAGACCTCGGTGTCCTGCGCGTGCATGGAGCGCCGCATGGTGCGGGCGTCCTCGCCGGAGAGTTCGGCCCAGCGTCCCATCAGGTCCGGGGACGCCTCGGGGTGGAACTGCACGCCCACGGCCGAACCGACCCGGAACGCCTGGTTGGGGTAGGCCTCGGTGCTGGCGAGCTGCACCGCCCCGTCCGGCAGCCTCGTGACGGCGTCGTCGTGCGCCTCGGCGAGCAGCGTCCGTCCGCCCTCGGCGAGCCGGCCGAGCAGCGGGTCGCCGGACGCCGCCTCGTGCCAGGTCACGGGATAGGCACCGTGCTCGCCCCCGCCCGGGTGGGCCACGGTGACCTCGCCGCCGAACGCCTCGGCCAGCAACTGGTGGCCCAGGCAGATCGCGAGCGTGGGGATCCCGGCGTCCACCGCGGCCACCATCAGGTCCTTGAGCGACTCGAGCCAGGGGTAGTCGTCCGTGTCGTGGGCGCTCATCGAACCGCCCAGCACGAGCAGCCCGTCGCCCAGGTCGGTGAGCTTCGGAACATCCCGCTGCCACAGCGGAACGGCGCGCACGAGCACCCGGTTGCTCGCCAGCCAGGGACCGAACCGGTCCACCGGCACATGCGGGTCCGGCTGGACGATCGTCGCGCGCACTGCCCTCGGCATGCCGGGAGGTTAGCTGAGGATTCTGACGCTCAGGTTACGGCGAGATGCCGACACGCCACCGTCCTCAGGCGGCGGGCACCGACTCCACGTCCAGGGCCTCCCGGGGGTCGGCCACGCGGCTGAGCACGGGCCCGACCTGCCGCGAGACCAACAGGCTCGCCAGCATCGCCACCAGCACCACGAGGAGCGCCCGCTGGGTGCCCCCGAGGGCGGACGCCACGACCCCGATCAGCGGGGCAGCGGTGAGCGCGGCGACCGAGCCCATGGACGCCATCACCGACACCCGGCCCGGCGCCAGCGCGGGGTCGTCCGAGACGGCCGCGACGGAGATCGGGAAGCAGAGGGCGGCACCGATGCCCCACAGCGCCACCCCGACCAGGGCGACCTGGGGGAGGCTGGCGAACCCGAACAGGCTCAGCCCGAGGATTCCGAACAGGCCCGAGAGTTGCAGGCTGGCCACGCGGCCGAGCCGGTCGATCGCGCGGGTGCCGATGATGCGGACGATCGTCATCGAGCCGATGAAGGTTCCGAGCACGAGGCCGCCGACGGCCTCGGTCGCGCCGAAGCCGTCGACGAAGGCGAGGGAGAGCCAGTTGTTGGCCGAGCCCTCGCTCAGTGCGGCGGCGAAGGCGACGACGCCGATCAGCAGGGTGCGCGGTTCCTTCCAGACGGCCAGCGCGGCGGGTGCGCGACGCGGCGTCCGGGCCTCGCGGACGGGCGCACCGGGCATCACCAGGCCCGCGGCGAGCGCGACGAGGCGCAACGTGCCGACGCCGACGCCGACGATCGCGAACTGGACGGCCACGGGGACGCCGGCGGACGCGCAGGCCGCGCCGAGCACCGAGCCGGCCACCGCCCCGGCGGAGAAGGCGGCGTGGAAGTGCGGGATGACGGCCCTGCGGTAGGCCTGCTCGATCCGGGCCGACTCGACGTTCATCGGCACGTTCAGCAGCGCGCCGCCGATGCCGTTGACGACGATGCCCACGCCGAAGACCCACAGCGAGGCCAGCGCGGGACCGAGGCCCATCAGGGTGAACCCGACGGTCATCACGACGGTTCCGGCACCGAACACGCGGGCGCTGCCGAACCGCGCCACGATCGTCGGGGACGCGAAGACCGTGACCAGCGCGCCGATGGAGCCGACCAGGAGGACGCCGCCGAGCTCGATCGCGTCCAGCCGGAGCCCGTCCCGGACGCTGGGGATGCTGGCCAGCCACGAGAAGGCGATCAGGCCGCTCAGCGCGAAGGCGACGAGCAGCAGGACCCGCGCACGTTCGTGCGCGGGGCGGTCAAGGAACTGCCTGTACACGGGAAAGGCTCCGCTGGCTGGGGACGACGTCGGGAAAGGTCCCTTTCCGCGGGCGTCGGACGAGACGTCGGAGGGCAGGCCTCCACATCGGCCAGCCAGGCTGGACCGCGACATCGGGGATCACCCCAATTTCATCAGCCCGGGGCCCGCCGCGTCAAACCGAACCCTGATTGGTTTCGTGCCGGTTCCCGAGATATAGTTCAGTTCTCAACTACTTCTGGAAGCGACCCACGTGACCCAAGACACCATCGCCGGACCGCTCACTGCGGAGAGCATCTTCACCGACATGCACACCGCGTACCGGTTCACCGCCGAGCCCGTTTCGGACGAGCAGCTCGCCCGGATCTACGAGCTCGCGAAGTACACGCCGACCGCGCTGAACAGCCAGCCGTTGCGGATCACCTTCGTGCGCAGCGAGGCGGCCAAGGCACGGCTGCTGCCGCTGCTCGCGGAGGGCAACCGGGCGAAGTCGGCGTCAGCCCCCGTCGTGGCGATCCTCGCCGCCGACACCGACTTCCACGAGCACCTGCCGGTGGTCAACCCGCAGTCCGAGGGCGCTCGCGAGCGGTTCGCGGCGAACGACGAGCACCGTCGCGCGATGGCGACCAACAATGCCTGGCTCGAGGCCGGCGGCTTCATCCTCGCCGTCCGCGCGACCGGCCTGGACGCCGGCCCGATGGGCGGCATCAACACCGCCGGCATCGATGCGGAGTTCTTCCCCGGCACCTCGCTGCGCACGATCATGGTCGTGAACATCGGTCACGTCGCCGACGGCGGTTCCTTCCCCCGCAACCCGAGGCTCGGCTTCGACCAGGCCGTCACCCTCGCCTGACGGACCGGATTGGGGACGGTTCCTGATTCGGTCCGGTGCTTCCTACGGCTGCTCGAGCAGGGCGAGGACCTCGGCCAGCACCTCCGGGTCGCCGATCGGCCGGAAGTGGCCGGGCACGCCGACCACCACGTTGCGTGCGCCCGGCAGTTCGCTGCCCTCGGGGACGTGCTCGTCGAACGTCGTGGCGAGTGAGGTGATCCGGGCGTTCACGGGGTCGGGGTCGCCGAGGTCGACGAGGCTCGGGTGCCCCGGGACGAGCGGGCTGATGCTCGGCAGCGGGAGCAGCCGGGCCCGGCTCGAGCCGTGGAACGGCGTGCAGATCGTGATCATGGACGCGATCCGGCCGTCCGCGTCCGCGAGCATGGCGAGCTTGCCGACCAACCCGCCCTTGCTGTGGCCCACCAGCACCACGTCGCGCAGGTCACGGCGGGCGAGCAGGTCGAGTACCGCGGACGCGCCGTCCGCGATCGGGCGGCGGTTGTGGCCGAGCGCCGTCACCACGTGCACGGCGTGGCCGCGCCGGTGCAACGGCACGATCAGTGGACGCAGGAACTTCCAGCTCTCGTAGACCCCGGGCAGCACCACGACGCTGCGTCCCGTGCCCTCGGCGTAGTGGTCGGGGCTCGCCGGCGCGAACAGCGTGCTCACCCAGACCAGGGCCGCCCACAGGTAGTCGAGCGTCCACCAGATCGCCGTTCGCAGCACGGGCCCATCCTGCCCGCCCGATCCCGTGCATGACGCGATTTCGCCACTCGTCGCGTCCCGGACGCCTCGGAGGCCGCATTTTCGGGACCCGGTGGCGAAATCGCGTCCCATCCGCTTGCCCGGGCAGGTAGGAACGAGACGTGGATGTGCTCAGCGAACTGTGGCGCAGGGCCCTGACTGCCCACCCGGCGCCGGCACCGTCGGTCTCCGCCGTGATCGCCGCCGTCGCGCTGGCGCTCGTGCTGGTCGCGTGGCCGCTGGTACGCCTGCTCGTCACGGTCTGCCACGAGGCCGGCCATGCGGTGGTCGCCCTGCTGGCGGGACGCAAGCTGAGCGGCATCCGCGTGCACTCCGACACCTCGGGCCTCACCGTCAGCCGGGGGCGTCCGTCCGGCCCCGGCATGGTCGCCACACTGTTCGCCGGTTATCCGTCCGCATCCGTGGTCGGACTGGGCGCGGCCTGGCTGGCCGGCGCCGGCTATTCGGTCGGGCTGCTCTGGCTGCTGGTCTTGCTGCTGGCCCTCATGCTGCTCAAGCTGCGCAACCTCTACGGCGCGTTCGTGGTGCTGGCCACCGGCGCACTGGTCGCGGTCCTCTCGTGGTACGCCACGCCGACGACGGCGAGCTGGCTGGCGACCGGGATCGCCTGGCTGCTCCTGCTGGCCGCGCCCCGTCCGGTCGTCGAACTCCTCTTCTCCCGGTCCCCGGGTTCGGACGCCGCCCAGCTCGCCGCGCTGACCCACGTGCCCCGGGTGCTCTGGACGCTGCTCTGGCTGGTGCTCACCGTCGGCGCGCTGCTGCTGGGCGCGGCCTGGCTGTTGCCCGGGCTGTTCGCCTCCTGAACCGGAAGGGGGACGGACCTTGTGAACCGGAATGGAACCGTCCCCGTGAACCGGAAGGGGGACGGACCTTGTGAACCGGAAAGGAACCGTCCCCGTGAACCGGAAGGGGGACGGTTCCTTTCCGGTTCAGCGCTGGCGGGCGACCAGGTTGACGAACACGTCCTCGATGGAGGGGTCGACCTCGGCGACCACCGCGTCGACGTGGCCGGCGGCGGCCAGGCGCTGGCGCAGGGCCGCGCTGGTCAGCGAGGAGGACGCCGGCACCACCGCGTGCAGGGACGCGCCGGAGAGGTAGGCCTCCTCGATCTCCGGATCGGCCTCGAGCCCGGGCAGCACCGCGTCCGCGTCGTGGGTGCTGATGTCGAAGATGCGCTGCTCCATGTGCTCGGAGCGGATCTCGGCCGGGCTCCCGTCGGCGATGATCCGGCCGCGGTAGATGAACGCCAGCCGGTTGCAGTGCGCGGCCTCGTCCATGTAGTGCGTGGTCACGAACAGGGTGACCCCGCGGCTGGCCAGGTCGTAGAGCAGGTCCCAGAACTGTCGCCGGGCCACCGGGTCCACGCCCGAGGTGGGCTCGTCGAGGAACAGCAGTTCGGGCTCGTGGATCGTCGCGGCCCCCAGGGCCAGCCGCTGCCGCCAGCCCACCGACAGGTTGCGGGTGAGTTCGTCCTCGCGCCCGACCAGGTCGGCCATCCGCAGCACGTACTCGCGCTGGGACGCGAACACGTCCGGCTCGAGGTCGTAGACGCCGGCGTAGAACTTCAGGTTCTCGTCCACCGTCATGTCCTCGAACAGCGAGAACTTCTGGCTCATGTAGCCGATCCGTCGCTTCACCCGGTCGGGGTGGCGCACCACGTTCACGCCCAGCACGTGCGCCTGGCCCGACTTCGGGCGCAGGGTGCCGGTGAGCATCCGGATCGTCGTGGTCTTGCCCGACCCGTTCGGGCCGAGGAAGCCGAAGATCTGGCCGCGCGGCACGTCCAGGTCGATCCCGTCGACCGCGGTGAAGTCGCCGAACGTCTTGGTCAGGCCGCGCAGCGAGATGGCGGGTTCGTCGGTCGCGTCGGGAGCCCTTCGTGACGCGGCCTCGTTCCTCGGCCGCTCCTCAGGGACCGGGTGGGGGGTGTTGGTGGTTCCTCGGGGTTCCCCGGGGGTCTGGTCGCTCATCCGTCCCTCCTCACTCGGCGATCCGGCGACGGGTGGCGGCGATGGACGCACCGAAGATCACCACGGCGAACCCGGCCAGCACGAGCATGGGGACGGCGAGCGCTGCGAACCCGCTGCCCTTCACGAAGGCGCCGCGCAGCACTTCCAACGCCCAGGTCAGCGGAATCAGGTTCGTCAACGGCTGGATGATCGCGGGCATCGACTGGATCGGGAAGATGAACCCGGACAGCACCATCGTCGGGATCATGATGAACATCACCGCCTGTTGCGCCTGGTGCCTGGTCCTCGACACCAGCGAGACCAGCAGCCCGAGGCCGATACAGGTGAACATGAACAGCGCCAGCCCGACCAGCACCACCCAGAAGTTCCCGTTGAACGGCACCTTGAACCAGAACAACCCACCCGCGGCGACCAGCAGCATCTGCGCCGTCGCGAGCGCCGCGTAGGGCGTGAGCTTGCCGATCAGGTACTCGGTGGCGTGGATCGGCGTGACGAACATCTGCTCCAGCGTCCCGGACTCCCGCTCCTTCACCACCGCCTGGCTCATGATCGCCATCAGCGAGATCATCATGATCGCCGCGATCAGGCCCGGGATCATCGTGTTCACCGGGTCGAGGGTCGGGTTGAACATCACCCGGACCTGCGCGTCGATCCCCGGCGCGACCACGCTGACGCCCTGCTCGGCCATCCGGTCGGTGTTGAACTGCGCGATGATCTGGGACGCGTACCCGCTGGCCACCGACGAGATCTGGGAGTCCGAACCGTCCACGATGATCCCGATCGGTGCGGTCTCGCCGCGGGTGAGGCTGTCCTGGGTACCTTCCGGGATGACCAGGGCCACCTTCACCTTCCCGGTGTCGAGCAGCGGCTGCAGGTCGGCCTCGGTGGCCGGGGTCTGGGTGATCGTGAAGTAGCCCGAGCCGGAGAACGCGGCCTCGAGCTTGCGCGAGGTGGACGTCTGGTCGAGGTCCACGACCGCCGTGGCCAGGTTGCGGATGTCCACCGCCACCACGTAGCCGAACAGGATCAGCTGCAGGACGGGCATCAGCAGCAGCCGGATCAGCATGGGATCGCGCCTGAGCTGGGTGAATTCCTTCCAGATCAGCAACCGGATGCGCCTCAGGCTCATCGCGCCGACCTCCTGCCGTAGAGGATGGACGAGACCACCAGCATCACCACCGCGTACACCGTGAGTGCCACCAGTTCGGGCCACAACTCGGTGAACCCGGCACCCTTCAGGAACACTCCGCGCGAGATCGTCACCATGAACCGCGCCGGGAACAGGTAGCTGACCCACTGCAGGAACACCGGTATCTGGTCGAGCGCGAAGGCGAAGCCCGAGAGCAGGAACGCGGGCAGGAAGGCGATCAACATCGCCAGGATGTTCGCCGTGTCCAGGCTCGGCGCGATGGCGGAGATCACCAACCCCATGCCGAGGGACGCGAACACGAACAGCGCCGAGCCGACCGCCAGCGTCCAGAAGTCTCCCCGCAACGGGACGCCGAAGATCGTGCGGCCCAGCCCCGTGATCAGGGCCATGTCCGCGAACGCGATCAGCGTCCAGGGCAGGAGCTTGCCGATCATCAGCTCCATCTGCCGCATCGGGCTCACCTCGAGCTGCTCCTGGGTGCCCTGGTCGCGCTCGCGGACCAGCGTGACCGCGGTCTGCTGCACCGTGACGATGGCCAGGATCACCACCATCAGGCCGGGGATCAGGAAGTCCGATGACTTGCGCTCCGGGTTGTACCAGGTGCGGATCCGCGGCTCCAGCGTGCCGACGCCGGACAGGTCCAGCCCCTGCTGATCCGCCCACTGCAGGGTGAGCTTCTGGCTGTAGAGCTGGTTGAGCGCCACCGAGTACGCCTGCGAGACCTTGGCCGCGGTCGGTTCGCTGCCGTCGATCAGCACGGCCACCTGGGCCGCCTCGCCGCTGGCCAGGGTGCGGGCGAATCCCGCGGGGATGATCACCGCGACCCGGGCGGTGTTCGCGTCGAACGCGGTGTCCACGTCGGCCATGGTGGAGCCGTGGGCGACCACGTCGAAGAACGTGGACGCCTCGTACTGCTCGAGGTAGGTGCTGCTCGTCTGGGTCTGGTCCAGGTCGATGACGATCGTCGGCACGTTCTCCACGTCGAAGCTGATCGCGTACGCGAACAGCAGCAGCTGGATCACCGGCGTGATCACGACCGCGAGCAGCATCCGCGGGTCCCGGCCGAGGTGGCGGAACTCCTTGTGCACGATCGCACCGATCCGGGTCAGGGCGTCCCTCATGATGCCTTCTCCGACTCGGTGGAGGACGGGGAACCCGGGTCGGTCCCGGGACGGTCGGCCTCGGCGCCGGACGCCTCGGCGAGGTAGGCGAACACCGTCTCCATGTCCGGGGCCACCTCCCGGACGGAACCGGGCAGGCCGGCGGACGCCAGCGCCGCGGTGAGGGCCCCCTCGGGGTCGCCCCCGGCGTCCCAGAGCACCCGGACGACGTCGCCGAGCAGGTGTACCGAGGTGACGCCGGCCACGTCCGCCACGACGGCCATCGCCGCGCGGGGCTGCGCCGAGGAGACCTCGAGCAGCTGCCCGGGCACCTGTGCCTTGATCTCCTCGGGACTGCCGGAGCGCTGGATCCGGCCGCGGTCGAGGAAGGCCACCTGCGTGCAGCGCTCGGCCTCGTCCATGTACGGGGTGGCGACGAGCACGGTCCTGCCCTCGCGGTGCAGTCCGGCGAGGATCCGCCAGAACTCGCGTCGGGACACCGGGTCGACGCCGGTCGTCGGCTCGTCGAGCAGCAGCAGGTCGGGCTCGTGCATCAGCGTGGTCGCGAGCATCAGCTTCTGCTTCATGCCACCGGACAGGTACTGCGCCTGGCGCTTGGTGAACTCGTCCAGCCCCATGCTCTCCAGGAGGGCCTTCGCCCGCGTCCTGCGATCGGCCCGGCTGACCCCGCGGACGGTCGCGAAGAACTCCAGGTTCTCCGTTACCGATAGGTCGGGATACATCGAGAATCGTTGGGACATGTAGCCGATCCGCGGCGTGACCAGTTCGCGCTGGGTGGTCACGGAGTGGCCGAACACCTCCGCGTCCCCGGAGTCGGGACGCAGCACGGTCGCGAGCATCCGGATCAGCGTCGACTTCCCGGCGCCGTCCGGTCCGAGCAGGCCGAACACGGCGCCG
>JAXGTK010000063.1:0-12841 GCA_040774965.1 Propionicimonas sp.
AGCCCGGCCAGCACGCGGGCGCGGCCGCCCGGCCGGTCGCGCTCGAACACCGCCGGCACCGGGTCGGTGGGGGCGATGTTGTAGTCGGGGCCGGGGAGGGGGCCGGCCACCTCGTCGATCTCGAAGTACTCCTCGAGGTCCTCGCCGGACATCGACAGCGCATAGCGTCCGCACATGCCCCGACCCTACGCCGACCTCCCGACACCCCTCAGGAGGCGGCCAGGGCCGTGCGGACGCGCTCGGCGAGGCGCGGCGGGATCACGGAGTCCGGGTCGCGCAGGCCGCCCAGCGCGCTGCGGACGCCGACGATGCTCGCGTAGAGGGCGGGACAGGTCGGGCACCCGGCGAGGTGCTGCTCGAGCCGGGCGCGCTCGGGCGCCCCGAGGTCGCCGGACAGGTAGTCGTCGATGCGGCTGCGGGCGTCCCAGCAGTTCAGCGGGACGCCGGCGAGCGCGGCGCGGCGTTCGGCGCCACCCGCCAGCGCGGAGACGAGCATCTCCCGGCCACGCCGGAGGCGTTGCTTGGCGGCGGCCAGCGAGACCTCCTGCACCTCCGCCACCGCGGACGCCGTGAGCCCCTCGACGTCGTGCAGCACGACCGCGGCACGGTAGGAGACCGGCAGGCGCAACAGGGCGTCCAGCAGTTCCTCGCGCCGCTCGGCACGCTCCAGCACGACCTCCGCGGTCACCGTGTAGGCGTCGTCGCGCCAGTCGGCCTCGACGGCCCGCACCAGCGCGTCCTCGTCCACGGGGCCGGGCACGCGGCGACGGGTGTCGTCGACATAGCGGGTGAACATGATCCGGTGCAGCCAGGTGGCCACGGACGCGTCCCCGCGGAACTGCCCGGCCCGCTCGAGGGCGCGCACGACGGTCTCCTGGACGAGGTCCTCCGCGTCCTGGGCGTCGCGTGTGAGCAGTTGGGCGTAGCGCAACAGGCCGGGCAGTTCCCCGACCAGTTGTTCACCCGTGAGGCCCACACCAGAAATCTAGCCGGTGGGGCCGCGGCTCACTTCGCCTTGGTGGACACGTTGGTGTTGATCTTGAACGGCAGGTACAACGGGCAGGTGCCCACCAGGGCGGTCACCAGCAGGACCGCGGCCACGACGAACAGCACGATGCCACCGGGCGAGCCCGCCCCCACCGCGAACGCCACGACGACGGCCACCAGGGCCAGGGCGATCCGGATGATCTTGTCGGCACTACCCACGTTCTTCGGCATCTCATGTCTCCTTCTCGAGCCTTCTCACCACCACTGACGGATGAAGGGCCCAAAGGGATACATGACCGCGTGGACGCGCTTGGCAGGCGGGGGGCTTCGGGGTAGGAATAGGGCATGAGTGTTCTGCGGTTCGTCGCCCGCTCGATGCTGGCCAGCTACTTCGTGATCAACGGGGTCAAGGCGTTGCGCCATCCCGAGGAATTCATCGAGGCCGCCCAGCCCGTGGCGGACGCCGTGTTGCCCACGGTGAACTCGGTGCTGCCGGAGTCGGTCCGCGGCTACTTGCCCGAGGACACCGCCGGCTTCGTGAAGTGCACCGGGATCGCGCAGATCGCCGGCGGGCTCAGCCTCGCCACGGGGTTCGGTCGCCGGCTCGGTGCGGGCGTGCTCGCCGCGACGATGGTGCCGCACGTGCTCGCGTCCAACCCGCTCAAGGCGAAGGGCGCCGAGCGCCAGGTCGCCCAGGCCCTGCTCAGCAAGAACGTCGCCCTGCTCGGCGGGGTGCTGCTCGCCTCGCAGGACACCCAGGGGCGGCCCAGCCTGGCCTGGAAGGTACGCACGCAGAAGGAGCTCGCCGCCAGGCGGAAGGCCGAACTCGAGCGTGAGGCCCGCGCCACCGCCGCGGACGCCGCCAGGGCTGCGAAGAAGCAGTCCCGCGGGGCCCGCAAGGCCGTGGAGGGCGTGCTTTCTTGACCCCGTGGCAGGCTCCGGTCGCGACCTCTCCCGTGCACGGCCACCTGGTCGTTCCCGGATCGAAGTCGGCCAGCGCCCGCAGCCTGCTGCTCGCCGCCCTCGCCGACGGCCCCTCGGTGCTCTCCGGCGTGCTCGACTCCCGGGACACCTCCCTCATGCGCGCGGGCCTGGCCACGCTCGGCGCCCGCTTCGAGGACCTGCCGGACGGCCGGTTGCGCGTGTCGCCCGCGCCCGCTGTCACCGGCGGCGGTGACGTCGACTGCGGACTCGCTGGCACCGTGCTGCGCTTCCTGCCGCCCCTAGCAGCGCTGGCCGGGACGCCGACGCGGTTCCACGGGGACGCGGCCGCCTCCGCGCGTCCGGTCGCCCCGCTGCTGGACGCGCTGGCGGGGCTGGGCGCGTCGGTGAGCGAGCCGCACGCGCTCCCGTTCAGAGTGTCCGGCGGGGAGTCGTTCCGCGGTGGGCCGGTGTCGCTGGACGCCTCCGGGAGCAGCCAGTTCGTCTCCGCCCTGCTGCTGGCCGGCGCCCGGTTCGCCGACGGCGTGACCGTGCGCCACACCGGCGGCACCCCGCCGTCGCTGCCGCACATCGAGATGACGTGCACCCTGCTCGAGCGACGCGGCGTGGTGGTCGAGCGTCCCTCCCACCTTGCCTGGCAGGTCGCGCCCGGCCCGATCGCCGCGCTGGACGAGACCGTCGAGCCCGACCTCACCAACGCGGCGACCCTGCTCGCGGCGGCCCTCGTCACCGGGGGTTCGCTGAGCACCGCCTGGCCGGAGGGCTCGGTGCAGGCCGCGGACGACCTGCTCGGCGTGCTCGCCGCGTTCGGCGCGCGAGTCGACTACGCCCGGGACCCGGGTGGACGCCTGGTCCGGGTGGCCGGCGACGGCTCGGTGCACGGCGCGGACGTGGACCTGCACGCGGTCTCCGAGCTCACCCCGGCCGCGGCCGCGCTGGCGGCGGTGGCCGACTCCCCCAGCGTGCTGCGCGGGGTCGCGCACATCCGCGGCCACGAGACCGACCGGCTGGCCGCCCTCGCGTCCGGGCTCGGCGGGCTGGGCGTGGACGTCCGGGAGACCGAGGACGGGCTGGCGATCACGCCCGGTCCCCGTCACGGCGGCGTCTTCCGCACGCAGGCCGACCACCGCCTCGCGCACGCGGGGGCGCTGGTGGGGCTGGTCACCCCGGGCGTCGAACTGGACGACATCGGCTGCACCACCAAGACCCTCCCGGACTTCCCCGGGCTCTGGTCGCACCTGCTCGGGACGGCCGGGTGAGCCGGCAGCAGCGGGACGCGATCACCGACGATCCCCACGAGGGCTTCGGGCGTCCGAGCCGGCGGTCACGTCCGCGGACCAAGGACCGTCCGAGCTACGCCGACGCGATCGAGGCGGTGGTGGTCACGGTCGACCGTGGCCGGTACCGGTGCCTGCTCGCCGACGAGGCCCCGATCGTCACCGCCACGAAGGCGCGCACGCTGGGCCGCAAGGGCGTGATCGTGGGCGACCGGGTGCGGCTGGTCGGCGACACCTCCGGTGCCGAGGGGACACTGGCCCGGATCGTCGAGGTGGCCGAGCGGGAGACCGTCCTACGACGTACTGCGGACGACGACGACCCGTTCGAGCGTCCGATCGTCGCGAACGCCGACCAACTCGTGATCGTCGCCGCGCTCGCCGACCCGCCACCCCGCGTCGGCATGATCGACCGGATCCTGGTCGCGGCCTACGACGCCGGACTGGAGCCGCTGCTGGTCCTGACCAAGGCCGACCTCGCCGACCCTGACGGGCTGATGGCGACCTACCGTCCGCTCGGGCTTCGGGTGGTGGCCGTCGAGCCGGGCTCCGACCTCACCCCCCTGCGCGAGGCGCTGGCCGGGCACCGCAGCGTGCTGGTCGGCCATTCGGGAGTGGGCAAGTCCACGCTGGTGAACGCGCTGATCCCCGGCGTCGACCGCGAGGTCGGAGAGGTCAACGAGGTCACCGGACGCGGCCGGCACACCTCCACCAGCGCGATCGCCCTGCAGCTGCCGGACGCCGGCGGCTGGGTGATCGACACCCCGGGCGTCCGCTCGTTCGGGCTCAGCCACGTCACCCCGGGCTCGATCGTCGCGGCGTTCCCCGACCTCTCCGCGATCGTCGAGGACTGCCCGCGTGGGTGCCGCCACGACTCCAGCGAACCCGAGTGCGCCCTCGACGTGGCGGTCGCCGATGGGCGCCTGGCCCCCGAGCGCCTGGAGTCGTTCCGGCGCATGGAGAAGGCGTTCGGCTAGTCGCGGCGGAGGGCCGGGTGCGCACCGCTAGATTGAGGGCCATGCCCGACCAAGCACTCCTCGATGACCTCAGGCTGGCCCACGTGCTCGCCGACCAGGCCGACGCGATCACGATGGCCCGGTTCAAGGCCACCGACCTCGTCGTGAGCACGAAGCCGGACATGACCCACGTCACCGACGCCGACACCGCCGTCGAGGACGCGATCCGCGCCATGCTGGGCCGCACCCGTCCGCGGGACGCCGTGCACGGCGAGGAGCGCGAGGACTCCGGCTGGGGGCCGCGCCGCTGGGTGATCGATCCCATCGACGGCACCGCGAACTACGTGCGCGGCGTGCCCGTCTGGGCGACCCTGATCGGGCTGATGGTGGGCGACGAGGTGGTGGCCGGCGTGGTGTCGGCGCCCGCGCTGTCCCGTCGCTGGTGGGCGCACAAGGGCGGTGGCGCCTTCACCGGGCGCACGCTGCTGCAGGGCACACCGATCTCGACGTCCGCGGTGTCGAACGTCGATGACGCGTTCCTGTCGTACTCCTCGATCCACGGCTGGGTGGAGTCGGGTCGCGGCCAGCAGTTCGTCGACCTGGTGCGCGACTGCTGGCGCACCCGGGCGTTCGGCGACTTCTGGAGCTACATGCTGGTGGCGGAGGGCACCGTCGACCTGGCGGCCGAACCCGAGCTCGCGCTGCACGACATGGCCGCTCTGGCGGTGATCGTCACCGAGGCCGGAGGCCGGTTCACCAACCTCGACGGACGCGACGGCCCCCACGGACCCGGCGCGATCGGCAGCAACGGCGTCCTGCACGACGAGATCGTGGCCCGGCTCGCCGCCGACTGACCCCGTGGACCGAATCAGGAACCGTCCCCAATCCGGTCCGGGCTGGCTCAGGCGGGACGGCCGATGCGGCGACGCCGCGGACGGTGTCGGCCGATCGTGAGCCGGCGCGACGGCGGCACGAGTCCACTGGTCAACCGGCCGGGACGGATCGTCCGGGCCTCGCACTCGATCACGGCGCCTGCCATTGCGCGGGGGGTCATGTCAGCACCTTCTCTCCACACCCGCCGCTGACGGGATGTCGTTCAGTCCACATCCCCATCCCAGCGCACCGGGCGTGCTGCGCGTCAGTCCTCGTCCGGGCGACTTCGGCCGCCGGGTCGACCCGCGACGGGGCGCTCTGCGGGCTCTCCGGGCTCTGCGGGAGCGCCCGACGCGGCGCCACCACCGCGGCCGCGGGCTGCGTCCACCGCTCGTCACTGAGGTAGCCGTCCGCGATCTGGCCGTACGCGAGACCGACCGCGGCGAGGGCCCTGGTGAAACTGCCGTAGCCGTACCACCTGCTGGTCCTGGTCTCGGGACCGAGCGCCTGGTGGGCCTCCGCGGCGAGGGCGGCCAGCGGGATCGCCGTCCGCGACGTCTCGTAGCGGCGCTGCACCAGCCGGGCGAAGTCCCCGAACGCCCCGGCGCGTGCCGGCAGCGGCGCGCCGCCGATCATCCCCACCAGTTCGGCCGGGCCGAGCACGCGGTCGGCGACGGCGGCCAGCGCGGGCGCGACGTCCCGGGAACTGAGCAGGGTGGTGCTCCGGCCGGTGGTCCGCAACCGGATCAGCAGGGGCGTGAAGTCGGAGTCGGCCGAGCCCAGCACGTACTCCTGCGGACGCGGCACCGCGCCGAGCGAGTCGAGCACGTCCAGCGCCATCCGGATGTCCGCCGCGTTCTTCGTGCCCGCCAGGCGCGGACAGTCGATCACCTCGAAACCGGCCCGGACGAACGCACTGCGGTAGCGGCCGAACGCCTGCGGCGCGCCGTCCACCGATTCCGGCCAGCCGGCCGGGTTGAGGTAGCAGCGCAGCACGAACCAGCGCCGCCGGCGCCCGTCGGGCAGCACGCTCAGCCCCTCCAGCCACGCCTCCGGCTGCTCGGCGAACCGCAACGCCGACTCCGGGTCATGCTTGCGCAGCTCGGTGAAGACGTTGTCGAAGTCGAGGTAGAGCGCCGACGGTACCTGGGACACCCTCTATGACTACCTGTACGGACGTCCTCCGCGTCAGTCCTCACCCGGGCGACGCTCGTACGGGCGACCCGGGAGCAACCGGACGAGCAGTACCGCACCCCAGGCGGCCATCACCAGCGGCACCGCCATCAGCAGCGGCGGATGGGCGAGTTCCCAGCCGAACATCGCCGCGAACCACGGGGTGCCCTGCCGCGCGGCCAGCACACCGACCGCGCCCACGAGGGCGAAGCCGGCCACCGACCAGTGCTGCCCGGCCGCGGCCCCGGCGAGGGCGACCGCCGCGCCGAGCGCCGAGCCGGCCCCCAGAGCGGGCGTCAGGAAGCCGCCGGTGATGCCGGTGCCGTACGACACGCTGGTGGCCAGCGGCTTGAGCAGGACCAGCACCGCGAAGGCCACCAGGGCGGTGCCACCGCCGAAGGCGAGCTGCACGATGCCCTTGCCGTTGCCCGGGAGGCTCGGCCACCACACCGACAGCGTGCCCACCACGAGCCCGCCGAGCCCCGCCCAGAGCGGAAGCTGCCACCCGGGCCGCGGACGCAACCGTCCCGCCCCGCGCAGCATCAGGTCGAACAGGCGCCCGAGCAGCGCGGCCAGGGGTGCGCCGAGCACGGCCCACCACCAGGTCGGCAGGTCGACCGAGGCCTCGGGGTAGACGTAGGTGGACGCGGTGCCCAGCACGGGCCACGACACCGCCACCGCGATACCGGACACCGCGGTGGAGACGAGGAGCGCGAGCGGGCCGAAGCCGCCCGCGAGGACCTCGGCGGCGAACACCACGCCGCTGAGCGGCACGTTGTACACGACGGCGAGCCCGGCGCCGGTGCCCGCCACCACCAGCCGGCGGCGCAGGTCGATGGGCAGCCCGGCCAGCGTGCTCACCGCCGACGACAGCGCTCCACCCACCTGCCGGGGTGCGCCCTCCCGGCCGATCGAGGAGCCGGTGCCGACGGCGACGACCTGCAGCACGGCGTCCAGGCTGAGCAGGCCCACCGGGAGCTGGCGCGGACGCTCCGCGGCGCCCTCCTCGACACGCGGGATCCGGCGCCGGCGCAGCACCATCCAGCCGAGCCCGCACAGGACGCCGCCGACCGTGGGCGCCACGATCCGGACCAGCGGCCCGGAGCGCTCGACGCCGATCAGGAAGGTGCCCTCGTGGTAGCCGAACGCGAGGTGCTGGACGCCGTGCAGCAGCAGGGTCAGCAGGGTCGCGGCGACGCCGACCGCCACGCCGGCGACCACCACCGCGGCAGCGAGGCGCACCCAGGCCGGCCAGCCGCGCCGGACCCGCCCGGCACGGGCGACGACGGCGCGCCAGGTCCAGCGCCGTGCCGTTCCTCCGGTCGCGGTCATTCCGTCACCGCCCCTCCGCCCGGATCCGGGGTACCGCCGCGAGCAGCGCCCTCGTGTACCCGGTCTGCGGGCTCGTGTAGACGTCCGACGTCGCTCCGCGCTCGATGATCCGGCCGCTCCGCATGACGGCGAGCTGGTCGCACAGGTGGCGCACGACCATCAGGTCGTGGCTGACCACGACCAGGGTCAGCCCGCGGGCGGTGGCCAGGTCGGTGAGCAGGTTCAGCACCTGTGCCCGCACCGACACGTCGAGCGCAGAGACGGGCTCGTCGGCGATCAGCACCGCGGGGTGCGGCGCGAGCGCCCGGGCGATCGCGATCCGCTGCCGCTGGCCCCCGGAGAACTCGTGCGGGTAGCGGCTTCCGGCGTCCGCCGGCAGGTCGACGGCCTCGAGCACCTCGGCGAGCCGTCGGGCGTGGTCGACCCGGTCGGTGAACTGGGAGCGCACCAGCCGGGAACGCAACGGCTCGGTGATGATGTCGCCCACCCGCATCCGCGGGTTCAGCGACGAACGCGGGTCCTGGAAGACCATCTGCACCGAGGCACGCAGGAAGCCGAGCCTCTTCTCCGGCAGGTCGGTGATCTCCGTGCCCTCGAACCAGACCCGACCCGCGCTCGGGCGGTCGAGTGCGGCGAGCAGGCGCACGAGGGTGGACTTGCCCGATCCCGACTCCCCCACGATCCCGAGCCTCTGGCCCCGGCCCAGGCTCAGGTCCACGGCGTCGAGCGCGAGCACGTCCCGTCCGCCGTAGCGGTAGCGGCGGGTGAGGCCCTCGGCGCGGTACAACTCGTCGCCGCGCGGTTCAGCCATGGTCGGCCCCCGTGTAGAAGTCGTCGACGGTCGCCAGCCGCTGGCCGGGCTCCGCCCTGTCGAGCTGCGCGGTGGCGACGAGGCCGCGGGTGTACGGGTGCTCGGGCGCGGTGAACAGCCGCTCGACGGAACCCGACTCGACGATCCGCCCGTCGAGCATCACGAGCACCTGGTCGCACACCTGCGAGACCACGGCGAGGTCGTGGCTGATGAACAGGCAGGCCGCGCCGCTCGCGTCCAGAACCTCGTCGAGCTTGGCCAGGACGAGCGCCTGCACGGTCACGTCCAGCGCCGTGGTCGGTTCGTCGCAGATGACCAGGTCGGGTGAGTTGATCAGCGCCATCGCGAGGATCGCGCGCTGCCGCTGGCCGCCGGACAGCTGGTGCGGGAACGCGTCCGCGATCCGTTCGGGGTCGGCTAGGCCCACCTCGTCCAGCATCCCGATGACGCGCTGCCGGGCCGGGCCCGACTCCGCGCCCTGGTGCAGCCGGAGCACCTCGGCGACCTGGCGGCCGACCCGCATGGTGGGGTCGAGGGCGGTCATCGGCTCCTGGAACACCATCGAGACGGTGTTGCCCCGCAGCCGGGCCAGCCCCCTCTCGCCGAGCCCGATGATCTCGGTGCCACCGAGCTGCACGGACCCGTCCACGTGGGCGTACTCGGGCAGCAGCCCCATCACGGCGAGCGCGGTGACGGTCTTGCCCGAACCGGACTCGCCGATCACGCCGAGCCGCTGCCCGGCGTCCAGGCTGAAGCTGACGCCGCGCACGGCCTGCGCCCGCCGGCGACCGAAGTCCACCCGCAGGTCGCGCACCTCGAGCAGGCTCGTGGAGGTGTTCACGGCACCTCCCGCAGTCGCGGGTCGAGGTAGTCGCGAAGCCCGTCGCCGAGCAGGTTGAACCCGAGCACCGCCAGCGCGATGGCGAGGCCGGGCCAGAGGGCCTGCAGCGGGGCGATGAACAGGAACTGCTGGGCGTCGCGCAGCATGTTGCCCCACGTGGGCGTGGGACGCGGGGTGGCCAGGCCCAGGTAGGACAGCGCCGCCTCGGCGAGGATCGCCAGTGCGAACCCGACGGACGCCTGCACGCCGACGACCGGTGCGATGTTCGGCAGGACATGGCGGCGCGCGATGCCCCACCGGGACGTGCCGGACGCCCGCGCGGCGAGCACGAAGTCGCTGGCCATCACCTGCAGCGTGCCGGCCCGGGCGACCCGGGCGAACGCGGGAATGCTGGCCACGCCGATGGCCACCATCGCGGTCACCGTGGAGGCACCGAACACGGAGGCGAGCAGGATCGCCAGCAGCAGCGCGGGAAACGCGTACACCACGTCGCCGGTGCGCATCACGACCTCGTCCACCCAGCCGCCCGCCTGCCCGGCGAGCATGCCGAGCGGGACGCCGAACACCGCGGCCAGCCCCACCGAGATGATCCCGACGGCCAGCACCGTCCGGGCGCCCACCATCAGGCGGCTCGCGATGTCGATGCCGAACCCGTCCGTGCCCAGCACGTGCGGCCAGCCCGGGCCGAGCAGGCGCTGGCCGGGCACGACCCGGATCGGGTCGAACGGCGTCCAGAACACCGAGACCACCGCCGTGACCACGACGAGGGCGACCAGGACCAGCCCGGCGACCAGTTGCGCGCGCTTCACCTCGATCCCGCGCCCTCGGCCGTCGCCCGGCGGGAGCCCTGCCGCGGGTCGATCAGCAGGTAGGAGAAGTCCACGAGTGCGCTGATCAGCAGGACGGTGAACACGAGGAACATCACGGTTCCCTGCACCACCACCAGGTCGCGCCGGTCCACCGAGGTGAGCAGCAGCGATCCCAGCCCGGGCAGGGTGAACACCGACTCGACCACGATGGCGCCGACCAGCACGCTGGACAGCTGCAGGCCCAGCACGGTGACCAGCGCGATCGCGGCGTTCCGCATGCCGTGGCGCAGCAGCGCGCGCATGGGCGTCCACCCGATCGAACGGGCAGTGCGGTAGTAGTCCTCGTCCAGCACCTCGAGGAAGGCGGACCTGACATAGCGGATCAGCACCGCGGCCTGTACCGCGGCGAGGGTGAAGGCGGGCAGCACGAGGTGGGACGCCCACTGCGCGGGGTTCCGGGTCAGCGGGACGTAGCCGTTCGCCGGCAGCCAGCGCAGCCAGACCGAGAACACCAGCACCAGCAGGATGCCGCCCCAGAACACCGGGATCGCCATGCCCACCTGCGCGCCGGCGCTGATCGTGAACCCGGGCCACGAACGACGCTTCAGCGCGGCCACCATGCCGGCCGGCAGGGCGATCAGCAGCGAGCCGACCAGGCCGAACAGCACCAGCCACAGGGTGACCGCGATCCGCGGCGCGAGCAGGGCGAGCACCGACTGGCCGTTCAGGTGGGAGTGCCCGAAGTCGCCGGTCAGGATGCCGCCGATCCAGTCGAGGTACTGGACGGGGAGCGGACGGTCGAGCCCGAGTTGTGCGCGCAGCTGGGCGAGGGCCTCCGGGGTGGCGTCCGTGCCGAGCAGCACCTGCGCGACGTCGCCGGGCAGGGCGTTGGTGACCAGGAAGATGAGCAGGGACGCCCCGAACAGGCTGACGACGAACACGGCCAGTCGCCGGCCCACCCGCAGGGCGAGGTTCATCGCTGCCCCGATCCTCCTACCGGCTGGTGATCGTGGTGAGGTCGAAGCTGAGGGTGGTCGCGTTCTGGGGGATGCCGGTGATGGTGGCCTTGGTGATCACGAGGTTGGGCAGCGCGAACAACCAGATCGCCGCGCACTGCTCGGCCAGGTAGTGGGCCGCCGCCTTCATCTCGTCGATGCCCTGGTCCTCGTTCGTCGCCTGGTCAGCGGCCTCGTACATCGAGGCGAACTTGGCGTCCCCGTAGTGCCAGTAGTAGTCCTTGTCGGCGAACTTGCCGAGGTCGCGGGCCTCGACGTGCGCCACGATCGTCATGTCGTAGTCGCCCTTGGTGAACACCTCGTCGAGCCAGCGGCTGAAGTCGAGTTCCTCCGTGGTCACCTTCACACCGATGTCGCGCAGCTGGCTGGCCACGAACTGGGCCGACTTGACCGCGTAGGGGACCTCGGGAACGCGCAACCGCAGCGACAGCCCGTTGCCGTAGCCCGCGTCCTTGAGCAACTCCTTGGCCTTCTCCGGGTCGTACGGGTAGAGCCCCGACAGGTCCTCGTACCACGGGTCGGTGGGCACGCTCATCGTGCCGATCAGGGTGCCCTGACCCGCCCAGACTGTGTCGAGCAGGGCCTTGCGGTTGATCGCCATGGTCAGCGCCTGCCGCACCTCGAGCTTGGACAGCGCCTTGTTGTCGTTGTTCAGGCCGAGCACCACCTCGCCGTTGGTGGTGCCCTCGATCGTCGTGTACAGGCTCGTGTCGGAGAACTGCGGCAGCGCGTCCGGGGCCTGCAGGTTCGAGATGATGTCGAGGTCGCCGCTGAGCATGGCCGCGTTCATCGCGTTCGGGTCGGAGAAGTAGCGGAACGTCACCTCGTCGAAGCGAGCCGGATTGCCCCAGTAGTTCGTGTTGTCCGAGAGCACGACGCTGTCGCCCTGGACGTGCGTCTTCACCTGGTAGGGCCCGGATCCCGCGCTGGTGGTGTTCAGGTCGCCGGTGTAGCCCGGGTCGAGCATCATGCCCAGCGTGGAGGACATGTCGTAGAGCCACATCAGCGACGGGTGCAGCAGGGTGATCTCCACCTGGTGGGTGTCGATCGCCGTCGCCCCGGACACGACGGCCAGCTGGGCCTTCAGCGTGGGCGTGAGGTCGGCGTCCGACTTCAGCCGGTCGATGTTGGCGACGACCGCGGCCGCGTCCACCGGGTCTCCGGACGCGAACTTCGCACCCGGGTTCAGGTGGAACGTGTAGGTGAGCCGGTCGGGGCTGACCTCCCACGCCTGGGCGAGCAGCGGCTTGAGGTCGCCGCTCGAGTCGACCTTCACGAGGGTCTCGTACACGTTGTAGAGCAGCACCTGCGGAATCGACGCGGCGGGGTTGTGCCACGCGTCCATGGACGCCGGCTCCAGCGTCGCGCCGATGGTCAGCGTGTGCTCGGGCTCGGGTTCGCTGCCGCTACCGGTCGGCGACGACGTCCCCGGCGTACACGCGGCCAGACCCAGTGCCAGTGCGAGGCCGAGCAGGACCGCCAGGGTCCTGTTCAGCCGGGAACGGGGACGCCGGGACGAGGCGGCGTAGGTCATGAGCCCTCCACACGTGGGTCGGTTCCCCGCGACGCGAGGAGCGCAAAGAGTCTAGCGGAGGAGCCTTCGCCGTCCCCGTCCCCGCCGAGCGCCTCCGTTCCGGTCGAACGCCTCCGCTCGAGCACAGGCGTTCGACGCAACCGGAGACGTTCGCCGACACAGGGGCCGATTTGAGTCCCCCGCCCGTCTCACCTAAGCTGTACAGGCCGACGCGGGGTGGAGCAGCTCGGTAGCTCGCTGGGCTCATAACCCAGAGGTCACAGGTTCAAATCCTGTCCCCGCTACGAACGGAA
>JAXGTK010000064.1:0-12573 GCA_040774965.1 Propionicimonas sp.
ACCAGCCACACGTGCTCGATCCGGGCGGTGCGCAACTCGGCGAGCACGGCGTCGGGCATGTCGGTGGCGCTCAGTTCGGCGGGGTCCTTGAGCAGGATCCGCGCGACGTCGACGGCGACGTTGCCGACCCCGATCACCACCGCGTTGCGGACGCCGGCGAGCGGCTGCGGGTCGGCGTCCGGGTGGCCCGAGTACCACGCCACGAACTGCCGGGCCGACCGGCTGCCCGGCAGGTCCTCCCCCGCGATGCCGAGGTGGCGGTCGTCGGACGCCCCGACCGCGTACACCACGGCGTCGTAGGCGCCGTGGAGCTGGGCCGCGCTGACGTCGCGTCCGCACTCGACCAGTCCGAGGAAGCGGACGTGCGGCGCCTCGAACACCCGGGCCAGAATCGTGGCGACCGCCTTGATGCTGGCGTGGTCGGGCGCGACGCCGTAGCGCAGCAGCCCGAAAGGAGTGGGCAGCCGGTCGAAGATGTCGATCGCGAGGTCGTCCCCCGCCTGCGTGAGCAGCGCCGCGGCCGTGAACAGTCCGGCCGGCCCCGCGCCGACGATCGCGACCCGTCTCGGCGCCTCCATCCGTCCCGCCCCTCCCGAGTTGCCAGAGTCTCCGGTCGCTCTGGCGACGCCTAACTCTGGCAAGTCGGCGGGGTGCATGGCTAGGGGCCCGGGACGCGGCGCAGCCACACGGTGGTGGGGATCGGCTGGCGCTGGCCGCCGACGTGGACGACCTCGGCACCGTCGACGGTCAGTTGGCTGGCGTGGTTCGCCAGCGCCTCCCGGACGCGCGGCAGGTACTCCGGCAGCGCGTACTCGCGGGCGTCCGGGGCGGGCAGGAGCGGTTCGGAGACCACCTCGAACAGCGGGACGCCGGCGAGCCGGGCGGCCGCGCCCGCGATGTGGTGGCAGGCGACGTGGTCGGGATGCCCGTAGCCGCCGTGGACGTCGTAGCCCACCACGGCGTCCGCCCCGAGGGACGCGAGGTACGCGGCGAGGTCTGCCGCCGCCTCGTCGACCGGCGCGGCGGTGAGGCTGTCCGCACCGGCGCTCCCGCCGGGTCCGGCGAGGGTCTCGGCGGCGTCCAGCCAGCGCATGCCGGAGTCGGTGTAGCGACGTGGCCCGCGCCCGGCCGCACGCGCCGGCGGCGTGCCGAGGAACGCGTGGTCGGCCACCCCGAGGACGCCCAGCGCCCCGGCCAGTTCCCGTTCCCGGTGCGCGACCAGTTGCGGCGTGCCGGCGAGCGCGGAGAGCGGCCCGGGCACGACCTCGCCCTGCTCGCCGCGGGTGGCCGTGACGACCGCCGGCTCCCCTCCCCGGTCGACCAGCCACGCCAGCAGCGCGCCCGTCGCGAGCGTCTCGTCATCGGGGTGGGCATGCAGGAACACCAGCCGGGCGCCCGGGGCCTCGACGACCGAGGAGGGCGACTCAGTCATCGAGCAGGCCCCGGTAGACCGCGACCAGGCGCTGCGCCGTCCAGTCCCAGTCGAACCGGCGGGCGTGCACGCGCGACACCTTGCTCATCCTCTCCAGCAGCCCCGGCACCATCAGCAGGCGGGTCAGGGCCAGCGCCCAGTCCTCGCCACGCCGGGAGTCCATCAACTGCCCGGTGACGCCGTGCGCGACCGACTCGCGCAGGCCGCCCGCGGACGCGGCGATCACCGGCGTGCCGCTCGCCGCGGCCTCCAGCGCGATCAGCCCGAACGTCTCCGAGTGCGACGGCACCAGCACCACGCGGGCCCCGCGCAGCAGCCGGGCGAGTTCGGGACGCGGCTGCGCGCCGACGAACGTGACCTGGCTGGCCAGCCCGGACTCGGCGACCATGGCGTGCAGCTCACGCTCGTACGACGCGAACGCCGCGGACGCGTCGCCGGCGACCACGAGGTGCGGACGGATCTCCGGGTCGAGGTTCGCCAGCGCCTGGATGGCCAGGTCCGGCCCCTTCAACGGCTCCAGCCGGGCCGCCACCAGCACGTAGCCCGACGGCCAGACCTCGGGGTTCTCCGCGGGCCAGCTCCAGCGCTGCTCCTCCGGCCACAGGGGGTGGAACAGCTCCCGGTCGACGCCCGGTGAGACGATCCGGACGCGCTCGGCGTCCGCTCCGCACCGGTCGATCACGGTCTGGGCCTCGGCGGCCGAGATCGCCACCACGGCCTGCGACTCCCTCGCCACCAGCGCCTCGCCCGGCACCCGCCGCGGCGACTCCGGCGGCTCGCCGGCCGAGAGCGGCGAGCCCGGCAGCGCGGCCACGGAGTGGAAGCTCTGCACGTGCGGGACCCCCCAATCCCGCGCCACCGGCAGCGCCGCGACACCCGACATCCAGTGGTGGGAGTGGATGATGTCGGCCGGGCCGCAGTGCGCGGCGAGCCCCGCCGAGAACTCGTCCATGTGCTCGTCGATCAGGCTCTTCGCCAGCGGGGTCCGCGGGCCGGCGTCCACGTGGTGCAGGACCACCCCGGGCATCAGCTCGACCTCGTCGGGGTCGTCGGGGTGGGAGCGGCGCGTGACCAGTTCCACCCGGTGGCCGAGGCGGGCCAGCGCGTCGGCCTGGCAGCGCTCGACGACGTTCATGCCGCCGGCATCGCCCGTCCCCGGTACCGCGGCCGGCGACGTGTGCATCGACACGAAGCAGATCTTCAGGGAGTCAGGCACGGACGGGAGCATAGCCGCCGCCATCCTCGAGGGGTCCGCAGCGAGAGCGCTCTCCTGCATGGCAGGATGCGGGGGTGACCCCAGCCGACCCCGCCGCCGGACCGGCGTCCGTCGCCATCGGGCCACGGTGGCTCTTCCTGGTGGTCCTGGCCAGCCTCGGCATGGTCGGCCCGTTCTCGATCGACACGATGTTCCCCTCGTTCGGCCAGATGGGGGCCGAGTGGGGCGTCCCGGAGTTCGCGCTCCAGCAGGTCGTCAGCGTCTACCTCCTCGCCTTCGCCGCGATGAGCCTGCTGCACGGGCCGCTGTCGGACGCACTGGGTCGCAAGCCCGTGATCATCGCCGGCGGCGTGCTCTACGTCGCGGCGTCCGTGGGTTGCGCGGTGGCGCCGAGCCTCGGCGTCCTGCTGTTCTTCCGGGCCGTGCAGGGCCTCAGCGCCGGCGCGGGCCAGATCATCAGCCGCGCGATGGTGCGGGACGTGTTCTCCGACGCACAGGCCCAGCGCACGATGAGCCACATCGCGATGATCTTCGGGCTCGCGCCGGCGCTGGCGCCGATCGTCGGCGGCCTGCTGCTCGGCATCGGCAGCTGGCGCGGCATCTTCTGGTTCCTGGTCGCCTTCGGTGCCGCGATCCTCGTCCTCGTCGTGTTCGCGATGCCCGAGACCCACCCCGCCGAGCGCCGCAGCCGGTTCGACGGCCGCACGATCGCGCGGGGCCTGCTCGAGGTCTGGCGCAATCCGCACGGCCGCCGGCTCGCCTTCGCCGGCATGTTCAACTTCGCCGGGATGTTCCTCTACATCTCCTCCGCCCAGCTGTTCGTGGTGGGACTGCTCGGCAAGGGTGCGCAGGACTTCTGGATCCTGTTCGTGCCCCTGATCTCGGGCCTGGTGTGCGGCTCGTGGGTGAGCGGACGCCTGGCCGGCCGGATGAGCGGGCGCCGGCTCGCGAGCCTCGGCTATGCGATCAGCCTGGTCGCGGGCGCCGTCAACCTCGGCCTCGCGCTGCTCCCCGCCACCGCGCGGCTGCCCTGGTCGGTGCTGGTGCTGCCGTTCTACTCCTTCGGCATCGCGCTCGCGTTCCCGATCCTGACCCTGGCCATGCTCGACCTCTTCCCGCACATCCGCGGTGCCGCGTCCTCGGTGCAGTCGTTCGTGTCGCTGCTGGCCAACGCGGCGATCGCGGGCGTCCTCGCCCCGCTGGTGGCGTTCTCGCTGCCCAGCCTGGCGATCACCGCCGTGGGGCTCACCACGGTGGCCTGGCTGCTCTGGCGCCGGCACCTCGCCGTCACCCACACCGAGCCCCCGACGTCCGCGGACGCTCCCGCCTACGAGCCCACCGACGAACTCTGATCCTCGCCCCAGGGGAGGGTGATAGCGTTATCACCGTGATCAACGAGGACACCTTCGTCACGCTCGCCGGAGACTCCGTCCGGCTCGAGCTGATGCCCCTGGGGGCCACCGTCCGCCGCTTCGAGGTCCGGCTCGCCGACGGCAGCTGGCGCAACATCGTGCTGGGTGCCGCGGACCCGGCCGACTACCTGACCACCTGCCGCTACCTCGGCATGACCGTGGGCCGGTTCGCCAACCGGATCGACGGCGCCCGGTTCACCCTCGACGGGGTCGAGCACGTCGTCGACGCGAACGAGGGCGGCAACCAGTTGCACGGCGGGACGGACGGGTTCCACGCCCGCACCTGGGATGTCGCCGGCCAGGGCGTGGACTGGGTGGAGTTCACGCTGACCAGCCCCGACGGCGACCAGGGCTACCCGGGCGAGCTCGCCGTGTCGGCCCGCTACGAACTGGTCCCGGGGGGCGCGCAGGTCACCTACCGGGCCACCACGGACGCCCCGACCGTGGTGAACCTGACCACGCACCCGTACTTCAACCTGGACGGGGAGTCCTCCGGCGACACCGACGCGCACGTGCTCACCGTGCACGCATCGGCCTACACGCCCAACCGTGACGACGGCATCCCCACCGGCGAGGTCCGCGATGTGACCGGGTCGGCGGCCGACTTTCGTGGCGGGCGCGCGTTCGGCGAGGCCCGGCTGGCCGCGGACGCCGAGGGCATCACCCGCAGGGAGGGCTTCGACCACAACTTCGTGGTGGACGGCGAGGGCCTGCGCGAGCACTGCCGGCTCACCGGCGCCACCGGCCTGACCCTCACCGTGGAGAGCGACCAGCCGGCCCTCCAGGTGTACGGAGGCGAGCACTTCACCATCGACGGCACCCAGATCGGCACCTCCGGGCAGCCGTACGTCCGCCGTCCCGGCATCGCCCTGGAGACCCAGCACTACCCGGACTCCCCGAACCACCCGGACTTCCCGAGCACCGTGCTGCGGCCCGGCGAGGAGTACGTGGCCACCACGCGCTGGCTGGTCGGCTGATCCTCGTCCGGAGGCCGCCGAGGCGTCCGCCGTGGGGCGGCTCGGGACCCTCTTGGCGCAGCCACCGCACGGGCTCGCGGGTCCGTCTGGTCACGGTTGTCACACGACACGCCGACGACACGCCGGGCCCGGGAAAATACCTCGATGCAATTCTCGAAAACCGCTTGCGGAGTTGTTTGGAAAGGACTAGAAATACGTCTTGTCGGAACACTTCGGTGAACCGGTGATCGGAAGCAGGAAGTCAGCTTTCCGTCGGGGCTTGCCCCGTTCGGAGCCCCGGTGATGAGGGGTGGGTTGGCTGGTGGTTTCCGACCTGACGAGGCCATCACGCCGAGTCTCCAGAGGGCCCCGGTGACTCATACTCCCCGGGGCCCTCGCCCTTTGCCCGGACGCCCGATACTGGACGGCGTGACTTCGAACCTGCGCAGCGTCCACACCGTCCGCACCGGCCCCCGCACCTACGAGGCCGTCAATCGCCGTGGCGGCCGGATCAGCTTCGGCGAGGGCCAGAACTCCGACTTCACCCCGGTGGAACTGCTCCTGGTCGCGATGGCGGGCTGCAGCGCGATCGACGTGGACTGGATCACCACCAGGCGGGCCGAACCGACCGCCTTCGAGGTGACCACCGAGGCCCCGAAACTGGACGATGACAAGGGGCATCACCTCGGCGAAGTGGTGCTGGACTTCCGGATCGCGTTCCCGGAGGGCCCTGGGGGCGACCGGGCGCGGGCCATCCTGGAGCGAGCTGTCAGCCAGTCGCGCGACCGGTTGTGCACGGTGTCACGGACGGTGCAGCTGTCGGCGCCGGTGAGCTACCGGATCGATGGGGACGAGGTGCCGCCGCGGCAGCCGTGAGCCGGGGCGCGACATCCGGGATCGTGGTCGGGACGGGCGGCGAGAGCGCGCGTCCCGACCCCTCTGCGACCCCCCGGTTCACAAAGGTGAAGGCCCCGGGGAGTATGAGTCACCGGGGCCCTCAGACTCGGCGTGATGGCCTCATCAGGTCGGAAACCACCAGCCAACCCACACCCACGCATCACCGGGGCCCCAGCGGGACGAGCCCACCGGAAAGCTGACTTCCTGCTTCCGATCACCGCACCACCGAAGTGATTTGGTAGGAGTATTTCTAGTCCCCCTGAATGCACGGGCGCAAGTGGTTCCGGAGAAATTCCCGAGGAATTCATGCCGCTCCGGCGTGTCGTCGGCGTGTCGTGTGACAACCGTGACCAGACGGACGAACGGCGCCTGACCGGACCGGATCGGGGACGGTTCCTGATACGGTCCACCCCCGGGTCCCGACAAGCACGACCAACCGGCGATCCAACCACCCTTCGTGACGCTTCCCTCGTTCCTCGGGAAACTCCTCAGGGACCGGTGCGGGGTAACGGTAACTCCACAGGGACCGGCGGGTGGATCCGTGGACCGAATCGGAGAGGCTAGGCCGGCTCCTCGGCGCCGGCGCGCTCAAGGGCGGCGAGCATGGCGCGGGCGCTGCGCAGGAGCAGGTCGAGGTCGGCGGCGGTGAGCCGGTTCAGCACCACGCCGAGGGCGCGTCCGAACATCGAGTCCATGTCGCGCACCACGTCCAGGCCGGCCTCGGTCGGGTGGAGTCGCCGGACGCGCCGGTCGTCCGCGTCATCGGCCCGGATGATCAGGCCCTTCTCGACCAGCCGCTCGATCAGGCCGCTGGCAGTCGGTGCGCTCACCCCGAGCAGGCCGCCCAGTTCGTGGCCGGAGATCCCCGGCTGCGCGGCGACGTGACCGAGCACCCGCACCTGCTGCATGGTCAGGTCCGGCGGGGTCGGCATCGGGCCGACCAGGCCCATGGCCCGGTCGTGCACCTTCAGGTTCAGCGCGAACAGTTCGTCTACGAGCGCCGCGCGCTCCGCATCGAGCCCGAGGTCCGGCAGCGCCTTCACTCCGCACCACTTTCTTGCCCAGAAATAGTTAGAGCTATGCTAACTGATGCGCCTTCACAGGGGCCACACAGCGGCTCGCCCACCGGCGCACATGGAAGGGAATCCCGTGGTTCGTCTGACCAAGCTCAGCCTGGCCCACCGCACAGTGATCCTGTTGCTCAGCCTGCTCACCATCGGCCTGGGCGTGTACGCCGCGGGAGCCCTCAAGCAGGAGCTGATCCCGTCCATCGACGTACCGCGCGGGAGCATCATCAGCGCCTACCCGGGGGCCTCCCCCGAGGTTGTCGAGGCCCAGGTGTCGAAGCCGATCGAGACCGCGGTGAAGGCCGTCACCGGCGTCACGTCCGTCACGTCGAAGAGCTCCAGCGGAGTCTCCCAGGTCACCGTGCAGTGGGACTACGGCCTGAGCGCGGACGACATGGCGAACAAGCTGCGCAGCGCCATCGACTCCATCTCGGCCACCCTGCCGAGCAACGTCGACCCGTCCGTGGTCACCGGAGGCACCGACGACATCCCGGTCGTGATCCTGGCGCTCTCCTCGAACGACACCCTCACCGACCTCTCCACGAAGGTCACCGACACCGTGGCGCCCGACCTGCGCGCGCTGGACGGCGTCCGCGAGGTCTCGGTCTCGGGCCAGGAGAAGCACGAGATCGTGATCACCTACTCACAGGGCAAGGTCGAGAAGTACGGCGTCGACCCGACCACGATCGCGCAGTACTTCGCCGCCGGCTCGACCGCGTACCCGTCCGGCACGATGCGCACCGACACCGTCAACTACGACGTCCAGACCGGCTCCACGCTGTCCAGCCCCGAGCAGATCAGCGCGTTGATGCTGCAGGGCACGGACGGGCCGGTCGCGCTCAGCGAGGTCGCGACCGTGGCCGAACAGCCGGTCGAGACCACGAGTATCTCCCGGGTGAACGGCAAGACCGCGCTCACCCTCATGGTCACGAAGGACCCGGACGCGAACACCGTCAGCGTCGCCGAGGAGGTCGCGGCCGCGCTGCCAGGGCTCGAGCAGCAACTGGGCAACGGCGCCGAGTTCGCCACGGTGTTCGACCAGGCGCCCTACATCACCGACTCGATCCGCGACCTGAGCGTCGAGGGCGGCATCGGCCTGGCGATGGCGGTGCTGGTGATCATGGTGTTCCTCGGCTCGATCCGGCCGACGCTGATCACCGCCATCTCCATCCCGTTGTCGCTGCTGATCGCCCTGATCGCGCTGTGGGTGGGTGGATACACCCTGAACATCCTCACCCTCGCCGCGCTCACCGTCGCCGTCGGACGCGTGGTCGACGATTCGATCGTGGTGATCGAGAACATCAAGCGCCACCAGGGCTACGGCGAGTTCGGCCACCAGTCGGTGGTCAACGCCGTGAAGGAGGTGGCCGGGGCGGTGACCAGTTCGACCCTGACCACCGTGGCGGTGTTCGCGCCGATCGGGCTGGTCGGCGGACAGGCGGGCGAGATCTTCCGTCCGTTCGCGGTGGCGGTGACGGTCGCGCTGCTGGCGTCCCTATTCGTCGCGATGACGGTGGTGCCGGTACTCGCGTCCTGGTTCATGCGTCCCACCGCGAAGCAGGCCGCGGCGATCGCGGCCCGCGGCGAGTCCGGGGAGAAGGACACCTGGCTGCAGAAGGGCTACCTGCCGGTGCTCAACTGGGCCCTGCACCGCCGCTGGATCACCCTCGGCATCGCGCTGGCGATCTTCATCGGGACCCTCGCCTTGGCCCCGCAGCTGAAGACCGACTTCATCGGCAACACCGGCACCGAGTCGCTGACGATCCAGCAGACGCTGCCGGTCGGCACCGGCCTGGCCGAGACGGACACGGCCGCGAGGAAGATCGAGGCGCTGCTCGCGTCCGACCCCTCGGTGCAGGCGTACTCGACCAGCATCGGCGGCTCGACCGGGGTGTTCATGGGTTCCCAGGCCGACACCAACCAGGCGACGTTCAGCGTGCCCCTGAAGTCGGGGGCGGACGGGGAGGCCACCGCGATCCGGCTCCGGCAGGGCATCGCCGACCTCGGCAGCAGCGTCGGCCAGGTCGAGGTGTCGGTCGGTTCGTCGTCCAGTTCGACCGGGGTGGTCATCTATGTGGAGGGCTCCGACCCGTCCGCGCTCGCCACCGCGAACGACCAGGTGCTGGCGATGATGAGAACCGTCCCGGGGCTCACCAACGTCGACAGCGACCTGACCACGGCCCGGGACATGCTCAGCGTGTCGATCAAGTCGAAGGCCGCCGCGAAGCGCGGCATGACCCAGACCTCGATCGGGCAGGCGGTCGCGCGCGCGGTGCGCGGGCAGCTGATCGGCACCATGGCGCAGGGCGACACCACCCTGAACGTGTACATGCGCTCGCAGACCCCGGTGAAGAGCATCGACGAGCTGCGCCGGATCACGCTGCCGGTGACCCAGCTGATGAACGCGAACGCGAAGTCCGACGCCGCGGACAAGGTCTCCAAACGGTCGGAGAAGCTGCAGGACGACTCCCGGCAGCAGGCCACGGACGCCTACAACTCCCAGGTGAAGGCGCTGGAGAAGAGCAGGGCGTCCGCGCAGAAGGCGGTGAAGTCGCTCACCACGCAGGTGAAGAAGGCGAAGAAGGAGCTGGCCGCGCTGCAGGCGGAGCTCGCCGCGATCCCGGCGAAGTGCCAGGCGAACCCGACCGACCCGGACTGCCTGCCGGTGGCGTCCGGCATCTTCACGCTCAGCCAGGAGATCTCCGGGGTGGCCATGCAGGTGGCGCAGCTGAGCAGCGCTCTCGCCCAGTCGAAGGCAGGCATCACCTCGATCGACAAGCAGCTCGACGCCCTGGCGACCACCCGGGAGAAGACGCTCGAGGCGCAGGACAAGCAGCAGGCGATCACGGACGCGTCCAAGGACGCCGCGAAGGCGACGGCGGACGCGATCCCGCTGAGCACGGTGGCGACGGTCGAACTGGTGAAGGCGCCGGCCATGGTGACACGGGTGGACGGGACGCGCGCAGCGACCCTGACGGCGAGCTCGGAGAGCTCAGACCTCGGCACGACCACGGCGCAACTGCAGGCCGGCATCGCGAAGCTCGACCTGCCGGACGGGATCACCGTCCGGATCGGCGGCGTCTCCCAGCAGCAGACCGAGTCGTTCCAGCAGCTCGGGTTGGCGATGCTGATTGCGATCGCCATCGTCTACCTGATCATGGTGGCGACGTTCGGCTCGCTGCTGCAGCCCCTGCTCCTGCTCGTGTCGATCCCGTTCGCGGCGACCGGCGCGCTCGCGCTGTCGCTGATCACGGACACCGCGCTCGGCGTGCCGAGCATGATCGGCCTGCTGATGCTGATCGGGATCGTGGTCACCAACGCGATCGTGCTGATCGACCTGATCAACCAGAAGCGGAAGGCCGGGCTCGGGGTGGACGCGTCCATCCAGGCGGGCGCCCGGCTGCGCGTCCGTCCGATCATCATGACGGCGCTGGCCACGGTGTTCGCGCTGGTGCCGATGAGCCTCGGGCTGACCGGTGGCGGCGTGTTCGTCTCCAGGCCGCTGGCGATCGTGGTGATCGGCGGCCTCGTCTCCTCGACACTGCTGACGCTGGTGCTGGTGCCGGTGCTCTACGACCTGCTGGAGACCTGGCGGGAGCAGCGGGCGCAGAGGAAGGCCGACCGGCAGGCCGCGGGGAAGGCCGCCGCGGCAGCGGGGGCAGCGGACGGCGCGTGATCCCGGCGGCCGTGCCCGGTCCGTGCCGCGGGTCGCGGACGGCAGCCGGTGGACGGCGGCTCGGGCCCACTGCAGAGATTCCGGGGTGGAGCATGCCTTTCAACGAGGTGCGGATTACTACAGATCGCGATACATCGTCAATGAGCGGGTTGCCGGTCCCGCGTCAGGGCCCCCGGGAACCCGGGCCAAAGAGGCGTCAGTCCAGCGGGTGGTGGAGCCACGTCGGGCGGGGCTGCCGGGTCAGGGCCGAACGCGTGACGGCCACCGCGACGATCGGCGCCATGCCGACGACGGTCAGGAGCCTCATGCCCGTTCCGAACGGACGCACCCTGGTCACTGGTTCGAACCGGATCGGGTCGCCGGCCGACCCGGCGCAGGCATCGCGGGACTCGCCGTCGACGCGCACCCGGACCCAGACGTGTCCAATCCGCCACGACGGGTCGTCGCGGAGCCGCACCCGGAACGCGTGGACCAGCCGGCACTCGACTCCCGACCGCCGCAACACCTCGTACAGCGCTCCGTTGTACTGGGCGCAGTACCCGCGCCCCCGGGCCAGCGCCGTCGCCGGTGACTCCCACCAGGACAGGCAGCTGTAGAACCTGAACCGCTGATGGACGAGTCGCCGGGCCCGCATCACCAGCGGCCAGCCCGCCCCGCCGTCGTGATCGAGCCGGGAGACGACGGCATCGACCTCGCTCACGCGTCCGCGCACGGCCGCATCCTACCGAGGGCCGGCGGGGGGATGGTCACGGGCCCCGCTCCCGGCGGTCCCGGGCCGGATGACCGTCACAGGGTCGTGGCAGAGTGTGTCGCACGATGACTCAGGACGTGCTGGGCCGGTTCTCCGTGGCCACCCAGGAGTGGTTCCGGAGCAACTTCGCCGCGCCCACGCCCGCGCAGGCCGGCGCATGGGAGTCGATCTCGTCCGGGCGGCACACGCTGGTGGTCGCGCCGACCGGATCCGGCAAGACGCTGTCCGCGTTCCTGTGGGCACTCGACCGACTGGCCACCGAACCACCCCCGGAGAAGGCGAAACGCTGCCGCGTGCTGTACATCTCGCCGCTGAAGGCCCTCGCGGTCGACGTGGAGCGCAACCTCCGCTCCCCGCTGGTCGGCATCGGGCACGCCGCCACCCGACTCGGACTGCCGAAGCCGGACGTCCGGGTGGCGATCCGCTCCGGCGACACCCCGTCCGACGAACGCCGGGCCTTCGCCAGGGCACCGGCCGACATCCTGATCACCACCCCGGAGTCGCTCTTCCTGCTGCTGACCTCGGCCGCCCGGGAGGCGCTGCGCGGCATCGGGACGGTGATCGTCGACGAGGTTCACGCGGTCGCCGGCACCAAGCGCGGCGCCCACCTGGCACTCAGCCTCGAACGGCTCGACGCCCTGCTCGAGCGGCCCGCGCAGCGCGTCGGGCTGTCCGCCACCGTGCGTCCGGTCGAGGACGTGGCCCACTTCCTCGCGGGCGGACGGGACGTGGCCGTCGTCGCACCGCCGAGCGAGAAGAAGTGGAACCTCGAGGTGGTCGTCCCGGTCCCCGACCTCGCCCAGATCGGGCAGCCCACCGGCGACCTGTCCGGGCCGGCGGCCGGCGACCCGGAGCGCACGTCGATCTGGCCGCACGTGGAGGAGCGCATCGTCGACGTGGTCGCCGCGCACTCCTCCACCCTGGTGTTCGTCAACTCCCGCCGCCTCGCCGAGCGGCTCACCGCGCGCCTGAACGAGCTCTGGCTGGAGCGGTTGGAGGTCGCAGGGACCCCGGAGGAGCCCGAGTCCACCCACCCACCGCTCCCCGAGGAGCGGGACTCCGAGCCTGCCCACCCACCGCTCCCCGAGCAGCGGGACTCCCCACCCGCAGGAACACGCGCCCACCCACCGTTCCCTGAGGAGCGGGACTCCCCACCCGCAGGAACA
>JAXGTK010000065.1:0-12514 GCA_040774965.1 Propionicimonas sp.
GTGCCGAACAGCACGTAGTGGAAGTGCGCGACCACGAAGTAGGTGTCGGACACCGGGAAGTCCAGCGGCGGTGAGGCCAGGATGATGCCGGTCAGGCCGCCGAACAGGAACGTGGTGAGGAAGCCGATCGCCCAGACCATGGGTGTGTCGAAGCTGATCGCACCACCCCACATCGTCCCGATCCAGTTGAAGAACTTCACCCCGGTGGGCACGGCGATCATGAACGTCATGAACGAGAAGAACGGCAGGTTCACCGCGCCGGTGACGAACATGTGGTGCGCCCACACCGACACCGACAGGGCGCCGATCGAGAGCGTCGCGGCCACCAGCCCGATGTAGCCGAAGACCGGCTTGCGGCTGAACACCGGCAGGATCTCGGTGATGATCCCGAAGAACGGCAGCGCGATGATGTACACCTCGGGATGCCCGAAGAACCAGAACAGGTGCTGCCACAGGATCGCGCCGTTCGTGGCCGGGTCGAGGATGTGCGTGCCCAAACGCCGGTCCGACTCCAGCACCAGCAGGCCCGCGGCCAGCACCGGGAACGAGATCAGGATCATGATCGAGGTGACCAGGATGTTCCAGGCGAAGATGGGCATGCGGAACATCGTCATTCCCGGCGCGCGCTGGGTGACGATCGTGGTCGCGAAGTTCACCGCGCCGAGGATGGTGGACAGGCCCATCACGTACAGGCCCATGATCCACAGGTCACCGCCGACACCCGGGGAGTTGATCGCATCCGAGAGCGGCACGTAGGCGAACCAGCCGAAGGACGCCGCGCCGCCGGGGGTCAGGAAGCCGGACACCGCCGCGAGCGACCCGAACAGGTAGAGCCAGTAGCTGAACGAGTTCAGCCGCGGGAACGCCACGTCGGGGGCGCCGATCTGCAGCGGCATGATCGCGTTCGCGAACGCCACGAACATGGGCGTGGCGAACATCAGCAGCATCAGCGTGCCGTGCATGGTGAAGAACTGGTTGAACGTCTCGTACGTCATGAACTGCAGGCCCGGGTAGGCCAGCTCGGCCCGGATCGCCAGCGCCAGCAGGCCCGCGAACGCGAAGTAGAACAGCGACGTGATGAAGTACATGTTGCCGATCACCTTGTGATCGGTGGTGGTGAGGAGCTGCATCGCCAGGGCGCCCCAGCGCTTGCGCTCGACCAGCGGGCGGGCCTCGAGTTCGTCCAGTCCGACCCTGGCGGCAGTGGCGGTCATTTCTGCTCCCCCTCGGTCGGCGGCACGCTCGGCACCGTGTTCGGGTACGCCGGCGCCGTGATCTCACCGGTCTGGCCGTCGGCCTTCAGCTTGTTGAGGTAGGCGAGGTAGTCCTCTTCGCTGACCACGTGGACGGTGAACAGCATCGCGGCGTGGTAGGTGCCGCACAGCTCCGCGCACTTGCCGGAGTAGGTGCCGATCCGGTCCGGGGTCACGTCGAAGGAGTTCGTCCGTCCCGGGATCACGTCCAGCTTGTAGTAGAACGCGGGGATGTAGAACGAGTGGATCACGTCGGCCGAGGTCAGGTTGAACCGCACCGGCTTGTCGACCGGCAGGTACAGCTCCGGGATGTCGGTGATCGTGCCGATCCGGTGCACGACCGCACCGACCTGCGGGTTGTCGGCCTCCATGTAGTTGAACGTCCACGACCACTTCTGGCCGATCACGTTCACCGTGTGCAGTTCGGACTGCACCTGGGGCGACGCCTTCGCCAGCACGCCGTTCTGGGTCTGGACGGTGTAGAAGAACAGGACGCCGATGATCAGGAACGGCACCAGCGTGTAGAGGAGCTCCAGCGGCAGGTTGTACTGCTTCTGCTCCGGCTGCTGGTCCGGGCTCTTCTTCCGGAACCGGATCATCACCCAGATGATCAGGCCCCAGACGAAGACACCCACCGCGAGCGCCGCGATCCAGGCGCCCACCCAGAGGTTGCCGATCAGTGGCGCCCGGTCACTCGCCGCCTGGGGCAGCCCGAAGCGGCTCCACTGGGAGAGGGTGTCGGCGCTGCAACCGGAGAGCGCGAGCGCCCCCACGCCGGCCGCCGCGGCCAGCAGCAACTTCCTCGGGCGTAGCTGTCGACCCACGTGGCGTCTCTCCCGTCCGATGACCTACATGTGAATGCGCGAAACCCTAGCTGGCGCCCCTGCTCAGTGGAAGGAGTCCCCACAGGCGCAGGAACCGGTCGCGTTGGGGTTGTCGATCGTGAATCCCTGCTGCTCGATCGTGTCGACGAAGTCGATCGTGGCGCCCATCAGGTAGGGGGCGCTCATCCGGTCGGTGACGACCGGAACGCCGTACCAGTCCTTCACGACGTCGCCGTCGAGCTGGCGGTCGTCGAGCTGCAGCTGGTAGCGCAGGCCGGAGCAGCCGCCGGGAGCCACGGAGATGCGCAGCGACAGGCTCGCGACGTCCTCGTTGCTGATCAGGTCCTTGACCTTCGCCGCGGCGACCTCGGTGAGGGTGATGCCATCGGTGGTGATCTGAGTATCAACCGTCATATCTCGCTGACTTCCTTCCGGGATTACTGGACGCAAGCCTAACCAGCCCAGTGGATGCGGCATTCCGCCGATTCAGTCAGCTTACGCGAGCCCGCGCCGTGCCAGATACCCAGCCCGCCGCGATCCGCCCCGAGACGGCTGCCAGATCCGCTTCGGACGGTCTGCCTCCGGGCACCAGATGGGCCGCCTCGATGCCGAGAGTGCGCAACTCGCGGCGCGCGAGCCCGGCCCCGCCGGTGACCAGGACGCAGGGTCGCTGCGCCGCCTCCGCCCACTGCGTGACCGCCCTGACCGCCGGCCCGCCCCGGTCGAGGGCGGACAATTCGGTGCAGCCGGTGACCACCAGGTCGGCCGCCCGGAGCGTCCGTTCGAGGCCCGATTCCGAGTGGCAAAACTGCGTACCCTCGACCAACCGCCCACCGGACGCGAGCACCGCCAGCCCGGCACCGCCCGCGGCGCCGCCGCCCGGGACCACGTCCAGGCCCTCACCCAGGGCGCGGGCCCGTGCGGCGAGGGCCGCGTCCGCCGCGAGCACCTCGGCGATGTCGAGCCGGGCCGCGTACGCGCGCCGGGCCAGGCCGCCGCCGATGCCGGTCGCGGGAAGCTCGAGTTCGTCGCCGGGGACGATCCCGGTCACGTCACGCCCGGCGAAAACGTCCCCCGCGGCGGCGAGCAGCCCGGAGCCACCGTCGTGCGCGGTGACGCCGGTGAGGTCGATCACCACCTGTGCGTCGTCGGGGCCGACCTGTGCCGCCACCCACTCCCCGAGGTCGGCCGTGGAGGCGTCCGGCGCCCACGCGGGCGCGGCCGGCTGTCGCAGGCCGAGCAGCACGCGCCCGGGGGCGCGGACCGTCCAGCGGTCACCGGCGAGGTCGGGCTCGACCCCCCACAACGCGCCGACGGCCACAGCAAGGTCGGCACCCCCGTCGGCGACCGGCACCACCGCCACCTGGGCGTGGTCGGCGAACCCGCGCCCGAGCGCGACGCCGGCCCGCACCGGGTCGAGGTCGCCGATCCGGCCGGTGACCACGGCCACACGCAACGGGCTCACGGCTCCGGCCCGCGGTAGGGCGGCTGCTCGAAGCCCTCGAAGGCCGGCTCGTCCGCGATCCCGTCGGGCTCGGCAGCGGCGTCCGCCAGGTGCCGGTGGACGATCTCGCGCAGGTGGACGGCCTCATCCCTGAGCCGGTCGGCGCGGGCGGTGCGGGCGGCGAACTCGGCGTCGAGGGTTCGCTCGCGCGCCGCGACCTCGGCCTGGGCGAGCCCGACGCGCTCATAGGCGAGCCGGCGACGGGCCGCGGCCACGTCCGCGAGGTCGGACCGGGCCTCGTGCAGCGCGGCGAGCGCACGCTGGTACGCGAGTTCGGCCGCGACCTGCTCACCGGCGTCCGCCACGTCGCCCTCCCTGAGTGACTTAGGATGTCCCAGTCATATTCGCACCGATCGAGGATTCGAAGTGGGACTGTTCCGCCCCTATGAGCGGCCCGAGGCCAAAGACGTCCAGCCCGAGCCGACCCCGGTGGTCATCCCGGACCCGTCGAAACCGGGCAAGAAGGATGCACCGACCCCGTCCCGCCGGGACGCCGAGGCGGCGCGCAGGGAGCGGCTCAACCCGTCGCTGTCCAGAAAAGAGATGCGCGCCCGCGAGCGCAACGCGAAGACGAAGCTGCGCGACGAGCAGTTCAGCAAGTCCGAGTCGGTGCCCGGCAAGGTGCTGGTCCGGGACTTCGTGGACTCCCGCCGCGGCGTCGCCCAGTGGTCGATGCCGATCCTGCTGATCACGCTCGCGGTCTCGCTGCTGGTCAGTTCGCTCAACACGGGCGCCGCCCTGGCCGTGACGTTCGTCACCTATGCGGTGTTCCTGCTGATCGCCTTCGACATCTTCAGGATGTGGACCAAGTACAAGCGCCTGCACGCCGAGCGCCTGCCGAACGTCCCGACCAAGGGGCTGCTCGGCTACATGCTGAACCGGGCGATCAACGTCCGCCGGCTGCGGATGCCCGCGGCCCGGGTCAAGCCGGGCGACAAGATCTGATGGGCTACTACTGGGCGGCGTCGCCGGAGCCGTCCGACGACGTCGCGTCCGACCTCGGCCTGGACACCGGGTTCGACGACCAGGCCCGCGCCGAGGCGTGGCTCACCGAGAGCTACGAGGAACTCGGCGCCGCCGGGGTGCACGCTGTGTCGCTGTACGAGAACGACCGGCTGATCTACGGGCCGATGAGCCTGGAGGCCTGACACTCGAGGAGGAAGCCATGGAGCAGCGCAGACTCGGCCGGATCGGCCACCAGACGAGCGTGCTGGTGTACGGCGCGGCGGCTCTGGGGGAGGTGACGCAGGAGGTTGCGGACGCGTCCCTGCGGCAGGCGCTGGACGCCGGGATCAACCACCTGGACACGGCGGCGTCCTACGGGCACGCCGAGGAGGTGATGGGCCCGACAGTGGAGCGGGTCCGCGACCGGGTGTTCTTGGCGACGAAGTCCACCGAGCGCCGCGCCGAGGACGCCTGGCGCGAGCTGAACCGGTCGCTGGAGCTGCTGCGCACCGACCACATCGACCTGTGGCAGGTGCACGCCGTGTGCAGCCTCGCCGAGCTCGACGAGGTGTTCGCGCCCGGTGGCGAGATCGAGGCGTTCGTCCGGGCGAAGGACGAGGGCATCGTGAGCTGGGTGGGCATCACCGGCCACACCGAGCAGGCGCCGGTCGTGCACGCCGAGGCGCTGCGCCGCCACGACTTCGACTCCGTCCTCACGCCGGTGAACTACCACCTCTACACCGCGGACGCCGAGTTCCGGGCGAACTTCGACACGCTGTACGCGCTCATCCAGGAGCGGGACGTCGCGCTGCGCACGATCAAGGCGATCGCCCGCAAGCCGTGGGTCGGGGAACACAAGCTGGCCACCTGGTACGAGCCGTTCACCGAGGCCGCCGACATCCGCGCCGCCCTGTCGTGGGTGCTCGGGACGTTCCCCGGCATCGCAGGCCTGGCGACCGCCGGCGAGACGACGCTGCTCGGCAAGGCGATCGCCGCCGAGGCGGACCGGATGGACGTGGCCGAGGCAGCCGAGCACCTGGCCCGGATCGGCGACTACCAGACCATCTTCGTGTAGGCCGGTACCGGTCCGCGTCCGATCGCCCGTCCGGCCGGTCGAGCCCGTCGAGACCCCCGGGTGGACCGAATCAGGAACCGTCCCCGATACGGTCCGCGTCAGGCGGGCTCGTCGAGCCAGGGCACGGGCGTGGTGGTTCCCGTCTCCCAGTCGCGACGCAGGACGCCGTAGGCGATCGACGCCACGGGCCCGGATCCGTCGACCGGCCAGGCCTCGCGGTAGTGCGCCTCCTTCACCCAGCCGGCGCGGAGGAAGACCCTGCGCATGGCGAGGTTGTCCTCGCGGGTCTGGCCCTCGATCCGGCGCAGGCTCGGGTAGGTCCGGAAGACGTGGCTGGTGAGCGCGCGGAGCACCGGTTCACCGAGTCCCTTCCCACGGTGAGCCTCCGCCAGCCTCAGGTCGAACAGAGGGGCCCCTCCCCCGGCAATGTCGTCGACGTCCTCGAGCACGGCGATGCCGACCCGCTGCCCGCCGACCACCACCCAGTGGCCGACGCGCTCGTCCGACCAGTAGTGGGCGTCCCGGACACGCGCCAGGGCCGTCTCCTCTGACACCCGCGGGCTGACGTGGAAGGGGAAGGTGTTGCCCGTCAGGAAGGCGACGACCGCCTCGCCGTCGGACGCGGGATCGAACGCTGCCAATCTGACCTCGGGCACGGCTGAAGCCTAGTCAGCGCCCGCACCGAGCGAGGTGGGCTCCCCGCCACCTACTCGTCGGCGGAGAGCACCCGTTCGACCCGCCGGTCCGGCACGAACCAGAGCACCGCGACGCCGGCGATGCACAGGCCGGAGACCACGGCGCCCGCCTCGCCGAGGAACGGGGCGATGATCGCCACCACGTACGCCCCGATGGACACCATTCCCTTCAGGTCGGCGCCGGCGGCCCGGGCGGCGCGGGCGTTGCTCTCGTGGGCGCGCACGGCGACCTGCTGCAGGATCGTGTAGCTCAGGGCAGCCATCAGGGCCACCGCCGCGTAGCAGGTCATCGGCACCGCCGCGAAGTGGCTCTCCCCCGCCCAGCCCGTGACGAACGGGAACAGCGACAGCCACAGCAGGAGGTTCAGGTTGGCCCACAGCACCGCGCCGTTGACCCGCTCGACCAGCTGGAACAGGTGATGGTGGTTGTTCCAGTAGATCCCGACGTAGACGAAGCTGATCACGTAGCTGAGCACCTTCGGCCACAGTGCCAGCAGGTCGCTCCACTCATGGCCCGAGGGGATGGCCAGCTCCAGCACCATGATCGTGATCACGATCGCCAGCACACCGTCGGAGAAGGCCTCAAGCCGTGACGTCCTCATCGGTCCCCTTCCGGTTTTGGGGGATCAGCCTAGGGCACGGCTCCGGCCCGTCGGCAGGGACGTCCCCCGCGGGCCCGTGGCGAGCGGCGATCTGCGGGACGGCGTCCCGGCCCGCAGAACCTCACCGCGATCGCCCGGTCGTACGCGGGCGGACGTCCCGGCAGCCCCGACCGGAACCCGGCTGATCGATCACACCGAGTGCGACGGAACCGGGCGTTCGGTGCTGCCCGCTCAGGGACCCGCGGTGGGTGCCTGCGGGATGTTCTGGAGCATTGTCGCGATGGCGTGGCCGCCGTCTTCCCGGGACACCTGGATGATCCAGTTGAGCCCTTGTGGACTGGTGAGGTCGAGTCCTCCATAGAGCATGATCGGCAGGACCGGGTTGTTGTTGTAGCGGCGGTCGGGCCCACCCTTCACGTTCACGTATTGCCAGGTCTGGTCGACCTGTCTGGCGTCGGTGGGGTAGCCGGTCGGGGACTCGATGAAGCGCTGCAGGTAGCCGTTGGCGTGCAGGTTGCGGTAGTCGATGTCGGTGTAGTGCTTGCCGTCGCGGACCAGCAGTCGATCGGGCAGGAAGTGCAGGCTGGCTCCGCCGGCGACCAGGGACGGGACGGCCACATTGGTCGCCAGGTGCCTTGGGCCGGTGAGGCTGGCACTGGCTTTTGCGCGGCTCACCAGCGAACTGGCGCCGGCGTTGGTCTTGTGCTGGTAGACCGTCTGGACGTCGCCCGACCGGGTCTCCCGCCACAGGCCCTGGGCACCGGAGAGCCACTGCCAGCCGTCGACCAGCCCGGTGAACCAGTCGGCGTGGGCATCGTTCACGTCGTAGAACAGCACGACGGTTCGGCGGGCGGCATCGCGCTGGAACAGCCACCAACACAGCGGGGCTGCGAGCAGCCACACGAACATGCCGTACGGCAGCGTGAAGAGACCGATCAGCGCGGCCACGATCAGCACCGGCCAACCCACGCCGCGGGCCTGGGCGGCGGCGTTGAGTTGCTCGACCACGTCCCCCGGCCCGGTGGGCTCGAGGGTGTAGGCCGTGGCGCCGGTGACGTCCTGCATGATCACCGGACTCATCGGAGCGGAGACCGGGGCCAACCCCGACCCGGGGCTGGCGGCGCCCGCCGCGGAGCCGATCGCGGACCGGTAGTAGACCCCGTTCCGGCCGATGCTCACATAGTTGCCACGCGGCCCGGTACCGACGCGGAACCCGGGCACACCGGTGCTCACCCCGACGCCCGAACCACTCAGATTGAACCGGAACGGCCCCGCCTTCACACTCTTGCGTACGTAGAAGCCCATGGCCCACTTCTCCTCACCTGCACATCGCCCGCACTCGCGAATCGGACCCGGCCGACCTGCCGGGAGCAGGACAGCCGGCGTCGCGGTCAGGCACTACCGGGAGAGGCGACCCGGGGTCGCCGAACGGGCTAGTGCTTCTCGCAGGCGATGCCGTCCTTGTCGCGGTCCAGACCCGAGCTGTAGCCGATGATCTTCTTGTAGAGCTTCGTCGAATGCTTGAAGTTCGTGACCGGCGTCCCGCTGGTCTTGTCCCGGGCGTTGTTCCTGCCCACGCCGTGCTTGTAGACCTTGTTCAGCGCGGTGCAGTTCTTGAACTTGTACCTGGCCGCCTTCTGAACCAGGCTGGGCTGCAGCCCGGTGAAGGCGGGATCGGTCGGCGTGGCGGCCATCGCCGGCTGCGGGCCGACCAGAGAACCCGCAGCGAACATCAAGCCGACGATCCCTGTAACCACGAGCTTGCGCATGGCTCCCCGATTCACAGTGCTCGACTGCCAGCAGGCTACCCCCGTCGACGGGGAATCGTTCCGCCACCCGAACGACTCGCAACGCTCAGAGCGAGCCTCGACTGCGACGGAGTCAGGGCGGAGAACGACCAGTTGCCCTCCGGACTCGGCGACGAGCCGGCGACCACCGGCCGGACGGGCGCACCTCGACAAGCCCGACCGTCCGGTGCACGGCCGGGCGGGCGGCTACCGCGTGAAGAACTCCGGGTTGTCCGGAACCGGACGCGGACGGCCCTCGGCGTCGATGGCCACGTAGCGGAAGACGCCCTCGGCTACGAAGTCGTGGTCGGGCTCCCACCGGTGCACCAGGTCGCGGGCCCAGACCTCGATCCGGACGTCCAGCGACGTGCGACCCACCCGCGCCAGCTCGGCGTAGGCGCAGACCGTGTCGCCCACGGTCACCGGGCGGTGGAACACCACGTCGCTCACCGTCACCGTGGCCGCCCGTCCCTGCGCCACCTCACCGGCCATCAGCCCGGCCGCGACGTCCATCTGGGAGAGGATCCAGCCACCGAAGATGTCGCCCCACGGGTTGGTGTCCCTGGGCATCGCGAGCGTCCTCAGCACGAGGACACCGACCGGCTCCCGGCCCCCGGGCTGCGGTTCCGACGCTTCGACCTGCACGGCGATCAGGGCACCAGGTGGCCGGCGGCGCGGTACAGCTCGTACCACTGGGGCCGGGTCAGCTCGACGTCCGCACCCTTCGCGGCCGCGGCGACCCGTTCGGGGGTCGTGGTGCCGAGGACCACCTGCATCTGCGCCGGGTGCCGGGTGATCCACGCGGTGGCGATCGCCTCCGGTTCGACGCCGTGGACGGCGGCGAGCCGGTCGACCACGGCGTTCAGCTCGGGGTAGTCCGGATTGCCGAGGAAGACGCCGGTGAAGAACCCCGCCTGGAACGGCGACCACGCCTGCACGGTGATGTCGTGCAGCCGGCAGTAGTCCAGCACGCCGAGGTCACGGCTGATCGACTGGTCGAGCGCGTCCATGTTCATCGCCACGCCCTGCGCCACGATCGGCGCGTGGGTGATGGACAGCTGCAACTGGTTCGCCACCAGCGGCTGGCGGACGGACCGCATCAGCAGCTCGATCTGGGCCGGGGTGTGGTTCGAGACCCCGAACGCCCGCACCTTGCCCGCGGCCGCGAGCTCGTCGAACGCCTTCGCCACCTCGTCGGGTTCGACCAGGGCGTCCGGGCGGTGCAGCAGCAGGATGTCGAGGTAGTCGGTACGCAGGGCGGCCAGCGAGCCGTTCACGGCCTCGATGATGTGCTCGTAGGAGAAGTCGAAGTACGGCCCGTCGGTGACGATGCCCGCCTTGGACTGCAGCGTGATCTCGGCCCGCGCCGACGGGGTGAGCTGCAGAGCCTCCGCGAACCGGGTCTCACAGCCGTGCACGCCCGAGCCGTAGATGTCGGCGTGATCGAAGAAGTTGATGCCGGCGGCCAGCGACGCGTCGAAGAGGGCACGCACCTGCGCGTCCGTCTTCTCCTGGATGCGCATCACGCCGGCGACGACGGCGGGGACGGTGATCCCGGTGCCGGGCAGGACGAAGGTCTTCACTCAGCGCAGCCTAGCCTCGATGGTCGCGGCGGTGGCGCGCAGCCGGTCGAGCACCTCCTCCAGCGGCACCGGGAGCGGCGACTGCCACGTGACCGCCACCGCGGCGAGGTTGGACGGCGAGCGCAGCGGCACCGCGACCGACGCGAACCCCCCGGTGACCTCGGAGTCCTCCTCTGCCCAGCCCCGGCGCCGGGTGGCGGCGAGCAGCGTGCGCAGGTCGGCCAGTGACTGCGGACCGGCGTCCGTCCGCCGCACCAGGCCCAGCCGGGACGGGTAGAGCGCCCTCACCTGCGCCTTCGGCAGCTCGGCGAGGATGGCCCGCCCGGTCGCGGTCAGGTGGGCGGGCAGCCGGACGCCGACGTCGCTGACCAGTCGCGCCTTGCCCGCGGCCCGCTCCTCCACCAGGTAGACCACGTCGGAACCGAGCAGGACAGCCAGCTGCGCGGACAGGCCCAGGCCGTTGACCAGGTGGGCGATCGGCAGCCGCGCCAGCCGGGTCAGCGGCGCCTGCCGGGTGTAGCCCTGACCGACCTCCCAGGCGGCCACGCCGACCCCCCAGAGCTGTTCGTCGGGGTAGTGCACCACGAACGACTCGGCTGCCATCGCGTGCAGCAGGTGGTAGGTGGTCGAACGCGGCAGCCCGAGCTCCTGGGCGATCCGGGCCGCGGGCACCGGTGTGGTGCGCTGGGAGAGGAAGCGCAGCACCCTCAGCGCGGCGGTGGCCGCGGGGACGGGACGACTCATGGCGCAAGTCTCGCATTCGAGACAGGTACCCCGTCCAGCGGGTGCCGCCCGGGCCCCGGGCTGGCTTGACTGGGAACATGGTCGAGATCGTGGTGGGAACAAGCGCGCCGAGCCGCGCCGATGTGGTGGCCGTCGCCCGGCAGGGCGCCCGAGTCCGCCTGAGCACAGGGGCCGAGGCCGCCATCGAGGCCTCCCGCCGCCACATCGACGCCCTCGCCGCCGCCGGTGACGGCGTCTACGGGGTGTCGACCGGGTTCGGAGCCCTGGCCACGCGGAGCATCCCCGCGTCCGAGCGGGCCCGGCTGCAGCGCAGCCTGATCCGCTCCCATGCGGCCGGCAACGGCCCGGCCGTCGAGGACGAGGTGGTCCGGGCGATGCTGCTGCTGCGGCTGAAAACCCTGGCCAGCGGGCACTCCGGCGTCCGGCTGTCGACCGCGGAGGCCTACGCGGCCCTGCTCAACTCGGGGCTCGTCCAGGTGGTGCACGAGTACGGCAGCCTGGGTTGCTCCGGCGACCTCGCACCGCTCGCCCACTGCGCGCTCGCGCTGATCGGCGAAGGCGAGGTGAGTGACGGCGGCACCGTCCGTCCCGCCGCCGAGGCGCTGGCCGACCACGGGCTCACCCCGGTCGTACTGGCCGAGAAGGAGGGCCTGGCGCTGATCAACGGCACCGACGGCATGCTCGGCATGCTCGTGCTCGCGCTGGCCGACCTCGAACAGCTGCTGGACGTGGCCGACCTGGCCGCCGCGATGAGCGTCGAGGGGCAACTCGGCACCAACCGCACCTTCGCCGAGGACCTGATGGCACTGCGTCCGCAGGTCGGGCAGGCCGCGAGCGCGGCCAACCTGCGCCGGTTCCTGGCCGGGTCGCCGATCGTCGCCAGCCACCGCCACGGGGACGGCGTGGTGCAGGACGCGTACTCGTTGCGCTGCACCCCGCAGGTGCACGGGTCGCTGCGGGACGCCGTGGAGTACGCGGGGCTGATCGCCGACCGCGAACTGGCGTCCGCGATCGACAACCCGTCGGTGCTCGACGACGGACGGGTCGAGTCGCACGGCAACTTCCACGGCGCCCCGGTCGCGCACGTGCTGGATTTCCTGGCGATCGGCGTGGCCGACGTGGCCGGGATCAGCGAGCGCCGTACCGACCGGTTCCTCGACGTGGCCCGCAACCGCGGCCTGCCGCCGTTCCTGGCCGACGACCCCGGCATCGACTCCGGGCTGATGATCGCCCAGTACACGCAGGCCGGCATCGTCTCCACCCTGAAGCGGCTCGCCGCTCCGGCCAGCGTGGACTCGATCCCGTCCAGCGCGCTGCAGGAGGACCACGTCTCGATGGGCTGGGCGGCCGCCCGCAAGCTGCGCACCGCCGTGGACGGGCTGGCGCGCGTGCTCGCCATCGAGGTGCTCACCGCGGCCCGCGGCATCGAGTTGCGCGCGCCGCTGCGTCCGGCCGCGGCCACCGCCGCGGCGATCGCCGCCCTGCGCGAGGTTGTCCCCGGA
>JAXGTK010000066.1:0-12504 GCA_040774965.1 Propionicimonas sp.
CAAGAACATGGCACCGGCCTTTCGTGACGCTCGCTGGCGCTCGCTCCTCGGGGACCGGCAGGAGGCACGCCCGCTCGCCAGGGACCGGGCAGTGGGTCAGGGGCAGGTGGCGAGCATGTCCTGCAGCGCGCGCTTCTCCGTGGTGTCGGTGGGCAGGGCGTAGGCCGACTTCACGGCGATGTAGCGGACTGCGTAGCCGCACTGGGCGCCACGCACGGGCTGCCACTGGGACGCGTCCGAGCCGCCCTTGGACTGGTTGGACGAACCACCGGCCGCGACCAGTTCGATCAGGTCGTTCGCGAACGCGAGGCGCTCCGCGTCCGTCCAGGTGTCCGCGCCGTAGCGCCACGCGACGCTCAGCGGCACGATGTGGTCGATCTGCACCTGCTCGGCCTGAGAGGTCTCCTTGGCGTCGGTCAGGGTGATCGACTCCCCCGTGTACGGATCGATCCAGGTGCCGGCGAGCATGTCGTGGTCGCAGCCGCCCTGCCGGCCGACCCGGTACGGCTGCGACTTCACCACGTCGCGCAGCAGCACGTCGTCGCGCTGGTTGCAGCCGTTGCCGTCGGTGTCGGTCCAGGCATCGCCGAACGCGCTGCGCCGGTAGCCGGACGAGCGCGGACGGGCGCCGACCGTCAGCTGGTCGAGCTGCGTCCGGGCGTTCGCGATCTCTGCGGTCGTGCTGGTCATCAGGGTGTTGCCCGGCCCGGCGGTGTCGGCCCCGCCGCGCCCGGGCAGCCAGGCCCACGCGAGGACGGCCGCCACCACGACCGCGACCACCACGACCGCCAGCCAGGCGGCGCGGGAGCGGGACGGTCTGTTCATGGCACCGCCCATGCTCCCACCGACCGCCGACAAGATCCCCTCGACAGGCTCGGGGAACGAAGGGGGGCGGGTTCAGGGAACGAAACGGGCGACCCTGAGAACGAAGGGAGCGGCCCGTCCTTTGCTGAGGAGGTCACTCCGGGCGTCTTCCACATCGCGTTCACCCACTGGATCGCCGACGGGCAGGGCGAGCGTTCAACTGGCCTTCAACGCGAGGCCCTCGGCGAACTCCGCGCCGTCCGGCACGGAAGCGCCCGGCACCCCGCGCAGCAGGAGCGCCGCGACCACTGCACTGCCCGTGGTGACCACGCCCAGCGTCGCCACCGCGGTCGCAGGCGCACCGCCCAGGAGCAGCGTCACCACGATGCTCGCCCCCATCAGCGCGCTGAACACCAGCACCGGCGCAAGCAGCACGACCGCGAGACCGCCACGCCGGGAGCGGACCGCGGTGAGGAGCATGCCCGGAAGGACGATCGCGAGGTCGAGCACGTGGACTGGGTTGGCCGGCAACCCGGTCTCGGCGAGCTCTGCAGGCACCCCGCCGCGGGCCAGCGCTCCGAGGATCGACGAGAGCCAGAGCAGGGCGAACGCGACCGCGATCGTGCCCACCACCCCGGCGCCGAGGCGGCGCAGATCCACGGGGAGCGGCGCGGGCGGACAGCCGGGCAGGGCGAGCAGCAGGCTGTAGACCGACAGGCCGAGGACGGCCACGTAGGCCAGGAAGAGCGCGGTGAAGTGGACGGTCATCGCATAGATCACGAAGGCGTACACCAGGTACGCCAGCGCACCGGCCCAGACCTGGAGCCCGCGCACCGAATTCCTCCGGGCGGACACGAGCCCGGCGACCAGCACGACCACGGCGAGCAGGTTGCCGAGGTCCTGGCCCTGTGCCTGCAGCCGCCAGCTCGCCGTCTCGGCGGCGTAGGGCCAGGACGTGTTCAACCCGAGCAGGCTGGTCCCGACCGCGACCGCGGCGGCGAGACCGCTGAGCACCGCGGGAACGAGAGCGAGCCGGGCCGCCGGCACCGCGGTCATCGCCCGACCTCCTCAAGGGCACGGGCGGCGTCGAGCGCACGCACCGCGTCCACGAGCGCCCGCAGCTGGGCGTGGAAGCCGTCCGGATCGATCACGGCATCCTCCAGCAGCCGCGCGAACTGCCCATCGAGTTCCCCGCCGGCCGCGCGGATGAGTTGCCGCCCGCGCGGCGTGAGCGAGAGCACCACCCTCCGCCCGTGACCGGGGTCCACCGAGGCGGACAGCCAGCCGTCCCGTTCCAGCCGTGGCGCGCGCTTGCTCACCGCGGCCCGGGTCAGGTTGAGGCTCTCGGCGAGCCGGGTCTCGTCCATCGGCCCCCCGGCGAGGGGGGCCAGGAAAGCGAACAGGTTGCGGTCCACTCCGAAGCGCCGCCCCAGCTCCCGGTCGGCATAGGCATCCATGGCGTACACGAGCTCGTGGAGGCTCGCGGTGATCGTCATCATGGGGATAAGTCAACCAGTTGACACAACGTCTGTCAACTGGTTGACATGCCGGGCGGTCCCCGACCTGCGTCAGGTGCCGCCTCCTCCCCCGGTGCCGAACGGCACCCGGCTCGCCGCCAGGGTCTCCCGCAGGCTCTTCAGCGCACGATGCTGCAGCACCCGGACCGCGCCGGGCGACCGGTCGAGGATCACGGCGGTCTCCTCCACGCTGAACTGGTCGAGCACCCGGAGCACGATGACCGTGCGCTGGTCCTCGCCGAGAGAGGCGAGCACGTCCACGACCGAGTAGCGGGCGGTCAGTTCCGCGTCCGCGGGCTCGTGCTGCTGCCGGCTGTCGAGCACCTCGGTGACGTCGCCGGCGAGCACCACGGGGCGCCGGCGGGCAGCGCGCCTGGCGTCCACCACGCGGTTGCGGGCGATCCGGAACAGCCAGGCACGGAAGGCCGCCTCGTCGCCGGAGAAGGACGGCAGGTTGCGCACGAGCTGGACGAAGCACTCCCCCAGGCAGTCCTCCGGGTCGACGGCGCCCTGGCTGGCGATGAAGCGCAGGAGGCTCGGCGCGAACTCCTCATACAGCTCGGCCCACGCGCGGTCGGCCCCGTCGACCGCGGCCCGGAGCACCTGCGGGAACCGCTCGCCCAGCGCCATCTCAGGACCGCCCGCGGCCGGTTCTCCCGCGATCCCGCGCGGACGCAACCACTCCGCCCGGCGCGATCACGCCGGGCGGAGTGGCCTCCAGCCCCGCCCGGAGACTTGCCGTTTCGGAGATCACGTCGACCGGACGTCACCTCCCGGGGCGCTGGACGGGCTCACCCGTCGCCCTGATCCTCGCTTCCGGTGGACGCGAGCCCCGGCGGCATGCTCTGCCTGCCCTTCGCCGGCGGGGTCGCCTTCCCGCTGGCCTGGGTCGGCAGCGCGGTCGGCTTGTGGCTCGCCTGGGCCTCCGACGCCTTGCCGTTGTTGCTCGGCTTCACCGTGGGCTTGCCGTGGTCCTCGCCGGACTTCCCCGGCGCGCCGGTCTGCGACGGCACCCCCGTCGGAACAGCGCTGGGACGGCCCGTACCCGACGCGGTCGTGGCGGGTGTCGTGCCAGGGACGACGGCAGTCGGCACGCTCGAGCGGGGAGCCTCCGGCGGGCCCACCCGCAACCCGGGAAGGATCATCAGCGGGTTGCCGCCCATGGCCGTGGCGACGCCCGCGCCGACGGTCAACAGGCCGACCGCGGCAGCGATCGAGGTCACGACGGCGCGGCGGGTGCGCCGGCCTCGCGTCGGACGCGGCGGGGGTGCGGCGGCCACGAGCCGGACCTCACGGGAGACCGCGGCGAGGTGTTGCTCCCGGACCGCGTCCACCGGTGCCGGCGGGTAGGCCGTCCGGAGCGCGCCGAGGAAGGCCGCGACGTCCCCCAGGTTCGGGTCGTCGGGCTGCTCACCGGCCAGGAGCCGGGAGAGATCAGGTTCGTCGGTTCTCAATTCGTCCTCCACCGGGGAAACCGCTGCACGCGCCGCGGATGTTACGTCCCGCCGCGCTTCCGTCCGATTTCCGGGAACTTCCCGGACGCGCGTAACGAAACGCGCGGCTCCGGCGGTTACCCGGATGAAGAGGCCATCCCCCCGAGGCCCGATGTACCGAATGCTCACGTCGAAAGAGGTAAAGCATGACCCACAAGAAGCTTGGCCGGACGCTGCTGGGCACCGCGCTCACCGTGATGCTCAGCACCTTCACCCTCGCACCGGCCCACGCCGAAGCACTCCCGGTGATCACCTGGGAGGGCACGATCACCGACGGCGCCGTCTACACCTACGGCGAGGTCCCGGCCGAGGCCGAGCAGGTCTGCAGCGCGACCGAGGAGGACGTGGCCGTCGACTGCACCGTCACCGGCTACGACGCCGAGCTGGGTGCACACGAACTGGTCGCCACCGCCGTCTCCGCGACGAACCCGGAGCTGGTCACGCAGTTGACGATCACCTACACCGTTGCCAGCAGGTACCGCTACGGCCAGGGCTTCCTCCCGCCGGCGAAGTCGGGCAAGACCTACAAGGCCGGCCGGACCATCCCGCTGAAGTTCAAGCTCTGGGAGGGCGACGACAAGGTGAAGTCCCCCGCCGCCGTGACCAGCATCATGGCCCAGCAGTACGTCTGCGACGACCCCGAGATGACCCCGGTCGGCGATCCGGTCCCGGTGACCAAGAACGGCAAGGGCACCCAGCTGAGGTTCAACGACGGCGCGTTCCACCAGAACTGGAAGACGTCCAAGCTGCCCAAGCCCGCCAAGGTCAAGGTCAAGGGCAAGAAGGTGTCGGTGCCGGTCTGCTACCTGGTCACCGCCACGATGGACGACACCTCGACCCTGAGCGCGCAGTTCAGGCTCCGTTGAGCTGATTTCCCCGCATCGACCCCGCAGCAGCCCCCCGCTGCGGGGTCGATTGCTGTCCGGACCCGAGTTCCCGGAAGACCCGCACCGGCCCCCGGCTGAGGGGCGCCCGCCGCCTCGCACGCGGCCCGGTGCGTCGTGCCGCCGGGCCCGCCGCTCAGCCCTGCTACCGCCCGTCGAGCGTCGGCAGGCTGAGGGTGAACCGCGCGCCCTGGCCGGGGCCGGCGGACGTCGCGGTCACATCGCCGCCGTGGGCGCGAGCGATGCCGCGGGAAATCGTCAGGCCGATCCCCGAGCCCGACTCCCCAGCCCTGCTGCCGACCCGGTAGAAGCGCTCGAAGACGCGCTCGAGGTCGTCCGGCGCCAGCCCGATCCCGGTGTCGGTGACGCTCACCAGCGTGAACCCGTGGGCGTGGTGGGTCGCCACGGTGATCCGTCCACCTCCGGGCGTCGCCCGAAGGGCGTTGCCGACGAGGTTCGTGATCACCTGGGCGATCCGGTCGGGGTCGGCGTCCACCGGCAGCGGGCCCTCGGCCGGGGCCACGTCGAGCACGATGCCGGCGTCCTCGGCCTGGGGACGCAGCCGCTCGGCGGCGGCACGGGCGATCTCGCCGAGGTCGCAGGGCCGCTGCTCGAGACCGAGCCGACCCTCCTCGGCCCGGCTCAGCGCGGACAGGTCCTCGCTGAGCCGCCGCAACCGCCTGGTCTCCTCACTGATCTGGTCGAGGTTGTCGGTGGAGGTCGGCAGGACGCCGTCGATCATGCCCTCGACGTAGCCGTCGATCACGGTCAGCGGGGTGCGCAACTCGTGGGCGACCTCGCCTAGCAGCCGGACCCGGCGGGTCTCGGTCTGGGCGAGGCCCTCGGCGAGCGTGTTCACGTCGCGGGCGAGGTCGCCCAGTTCCGGCTCCCGCGGTACCGGCACGGGAACGTCGTAGCGGCCGCGGGCGAGTTCCCGGGTCGCCGTGCGCACCGCACCCAGCGGCTTGATCACCCGGTACGCCGCGAACACGCCGAACGCGGCCGCGGCGGCCACGCCCACGGCGGCACCGATCAACAGCGACTGGTCGACGGCTGCCGCGAACTGGTCCCTGAGCGCCTGGCCCTGGGTCTGCCCGCGACCTCCGACCCAGCCGGTGTGCTGGATGCCCTGGTCGAAGAGCGCGGGGGCGAGCCAGCGCACGACCGCGAAGGTTGCCACGCCGCCCACCAGCGCGACCAGGATGTGGCTGAGCACCAGCCGCACGGTGAGCCTCATGTCGTGACCTCCCCCGGCCTGGGCAGGAACTTGTACCCGACGCCGCGGACGGTGCCGACGATGGCCGGGCGGTTGGCGTCGTCGCCCAACGCGCTGCGCAGCGTCCGGATGTGGACGTCGACGACGCGATCGTCGCCGTAGAAGTCGTAGCCCCACACCTTCTCGAGCAGTTGCGCACGGGAGTAGACGCGTCCGGGGGCCTCGGCCAGGGCCAGCAGGAGGTCGAAGTCGAGCGCGGACAGCTCCACGTCGGCGCCGCCGACCTGCACCTCGCGGCGGTCGGGGTCGATGCTCAGCCCGGCGAATCGGAGCACGGGATCAGGCGGCGTGACCTCGGCCGGCTCACGATGGGTGCGGCGGAGCACGGTGTTGACCCGGGCGACCACCTCCCGCGGGCTGAACGGCTTGGTCACGTAGTCGTCCGCCCCGACGTTGAGGCCGACGAGCTTGTCGACCTCCTCGGAGCGGGCGGTGACCAGGATCACGGAGACCTCCGACCGGGCCCTGATCGTGGTGAGCACCTCGAGTCCGTTCAGGTCGGGCAGGCCGACGTCGAGGAGCACCAGGTCGACCGGATCGGCGGTGTCGAACGTGCGTCGCAGCGCCTCGGCACCGGTGTCGGCGTGCACCACGGTGAACCCGTCGGCCTCCAGGTACGCGGCCAGGACCGTGCGAATGGCGGGCTCGTCGTCGACGACGAGGATCCGTCGCGCCATGGCACTCCTCCTTGCTGATCATTGTTGCCCGGTGTTCCACCACCGTCGTACCGAGAGCCACCCCTCCGTGCGGGAACCAGCCCCTGGTGCTGGCCCTCGGACACGAAGGGTGGCGTTCGAACCGAGCCTAGGGGAACGCCGGTCCGGGGAGCGTTTCCGCGCCCGGCGAACCGGCGTTCTCCTTCGGCGTCGGGGTGGGCCGGGGGGTCCCACCCCGGTGAGGTCACCGCAGCGTGCAGTCCGCCGGACGCTCACCGGTCCGGCCGTAGCCCTGGCCGTTCCCGGCACCCGCACCGGAGCCCTTCGCGTTCGCTCCGTTGCCGTTGCCGGTGGTCGTGCTGTCGTCGCTCCAGCGGCGGCCGTTGCCCGCTCCGGTGCCGTCAGCGTTGCCGACCGTCTTGCCGTCGGCGAGCGCGGTGAACGTGGCCAGGTGGTTCTCCGAGCCGGCGAGCAGGTTCGACATCACCTGCTTGACGTCGCTCGGCAGGGTGCTGGACTCCAGGATCTCCTCGAGGTCGGCGATGTCGGTCTTCTCCACCGTCACGCCCACGGCGTAGGCATCGGCGAGGGACTCCTTCGCCTTGGCGAGCAGGTCGGCGTACAGCTTGGTGAGGCCGTCGTCGGCGTAGGTGCCGGCAGTCGAATTCGCGGCGGGATCGTCGATGCCGTACCGGGTGAGCAGCAGGCCGACGCTCTCGAAGTGCCGCTGCTCGCTGTTCGCGATCCGGGTGAACGCGGTCGCGTTGTCCGGGTACAGCTTCGCGATGGCCTGGTACAGGTCGCGGGCCAGCCGCTCCTCCTCACGCATGTAGGTGAGTTCCTTGGCCAGGGCGGCGTCCACGGTGGCGGACACGACGGGCGTCGGGGTGGGGGTCGGCGTGGGCGATGCGGCCGTGGCGACGGCGGTGATGCCGATGCCCAGTCCGAGGGCGACGACCGCCGCGGCGGTGGTCCGGGTGATCCAGGTCCCGTTCATGGTGTGTGCTCCTTGTTCGGCTCGGTACATCAGTCACGGTACGGAGCGCTGATGAAGGCACCGTGGGCCGAATGTGAAGCTTGTGTGAGGGCGTCCGGGAGTGACCGGTGAGGCTCCTGGTGACGTCATCCGGCGCGGCGCGGGCCGGACGCAGGCGATCGCACCACGGGACGCTGCCTCGTTGCGGCGGCCCGCCGACGGAGTTAGCCTTGCACCCATGACTGCCGGGTCGGCCACACGCCGCTGCACAGAGAGTTCCCCGGCTCTGCGTTGACCTCCCCGCGGGCCAGGGGCCCGCCTCCCGCGCACGGTGTTCCATCCGGGACGAGTGCGTGGGAAAGGAGGTGAAGATGAACCGTACGCACCAACCACCAACAACGGAGGCATGGCAGGCGTTCGTCGCCCACAGCGACGAGGACCTGACCGGCATCGTGAGTGCGAACACGCCCTTCGGCGCCTTCATCCGGTTCGATGAGGGTGTCGACGGGCTGCTCCTGACGGCCCAGGCGAAGCGCGGGCACGTCGTCGGAGATCGCGTCATGGTCCGCGCTGTCCAACTCGACGCGGACAACCGCCGGGTGAGCCTGCGTGAGGTCTAGCACGGTGCGGGTGTCCGGCAGCGAGTCCGGACACCCGCGCTGCCTGCGCCGCAGCGCCGGCCGTCCGGTGGCGAAGCAGATGCGACGGGCCGCGTGAGGTCGCCGCCTCAGCCGATCGCGTGGCCGACCAGGCGTCCGATCCAGTAGGTGACGCCCATCGCGAGCAGGCCTCCCACGACGTTGCGCAGGACGGCCCGCAGGACCGGCGACCCGCCCGCGCGGGCACTGAGGTAGCCGGTGAGCACCAGGGCCGCGGTGACCGCCGCGACCGTGACCGGGATCTTGATCGCGGACGGAGAGAGCACGATCGCGAGCAGCGGCAGGACCGAGCCCACCGTGAACGAGACCGCCGACGAGACGGCGGCCACCCACGGGCTGGTCAGGTTGTCCGGGTCGATCCCCAGTTCGGTCTCGGCGTGGGCCGCCAGGGCGTCGTGGTCGTGCAACTGCTCGGCGACCCTGCGGGCGAGCTCCGGGTCGAGCCCCTTCTGCTCGTACAGTCCAGCCAGCTCGGCGAGCTCCTCGTCCGGCATCTCCTCGAGTTCGCGGCGCTCCTTCTCCAGCAGGGCCCTCTCCGTGTCCCGCTGGGCGCTGACCGAGACGTACTCGCCCACCGCCATCGACAGGGCGCCGGCGGTCAGGCCCGCGATGCCAGCGGTGAGGATCGGGAACGGATCCATGGTGGCGCCGGCCACACCGATCACGATGCCCGCGGTCGAGACGATGCCGTCGTTCGCACCCAGCACAGCGGCCCGCAGGCTGTTCAGTCGTGCATGGTGGGATCCGTCTGCGGCCTCGGCGGCCTGGTAGGCGACGGGGTCGTCGCCGGCGAGCGGCTCCGTGGTCGGCATGCGGGTTCCTCTCGGTGACGCTGCCGAGCCTAGCGGCGGGAGGCGCCGCGCGAGCGGAAGATCCGAATGCGGCCTGCGGGAGGCGAGGGTTCGGGGGACGAGGACAACGCCGGGAATGCCGGGCGATCCGGGCCCCCGGTCAGCCGAGCGGACCGAGGAGGAAGCTCTTCAGCACCTGCTCGGGCTCGGGCTGGCCGCCGTGCTGGGCGGTGAAGGCGGCGGTGCCGTCCGTGCCGCACAGCCCGAGGATGACCTGCGGCCCTCCGGGATGCTGGTTGATCCACTTCGTCAGGTCGTACACGTTGCCGTTGATCGCCGTCCAGCACGAGGACGCGTCCGCGTGCTTGGCCACCTCGGCCATCGTGTAGGTGCCGGCGCTCGAACTCTTCGAGGCCGATGCGCTCGCGCTCGCGGCCGGCGAGCTGTCCGGCACCGCCGGTGCGGCAGCGGTCGGCTGGCTCTCGCTGACCCGTCCCGCCCAGGCGGCCTCGGCCCCGCTGTGCCCCACGAGGACGGTGACGCCGGTCACCACGAGCGCCATCAGCGAGGCGAGGACGCCGAGGATCGTGGTCGCGGCCGAACGCGGACGCCCGCCGGAACTGTTCCTGCGGTGCAGCACGTACCACGCGACGGCCAGCACCACGAGCCCCGCCGCGAGCAGCGGCAGCTGGTCCCCCCACGCGGCGTGCATCGCCGGGGTACCCATCTTCGCCGCGAGCGCCTGCCCCGACTCCTTCGCCACGAACGCCGCGCCAGTACCGGCGACGAGCACCAGCAGGGTGAGCAGCCCGTACCGGTCGGCCCAGCGGGGCACGATGACGAGGAGGATGAGTCCGAGCGCCGCCAACGGCAGCAGGACGACGGCGAAGTGCACCACGAGCGGGTGCATGGGCAGACCGGCGATCGAATCGAAGAGGCCGGACTCAAGGGGCGTCAGCATGCCATCGAAGGTACCGGGGACTACCTCAAGCCAACCTCAAGCGGGCGCCAAGCCTCGGCAAACCCGCGGCCGGGGCGGTCACTCGTGGCGGAACTCGGGCCGGCCGTCCACGCAGGCGGCGAACACCCTCACCTCGCCGTAGTCATCGACGTCCTTCGACTCGAAGTCGATCCGCAACTGGTCGGGCCCGTTCTCGTACTGCTTCACCGTGTACCCGACGTCGGGGAACGCGGAGCCCAGGGAGACGGCGTTCCCCGTGCAGATCGCGGTCACCCGGCCGCCCGTTCCCGACCACGTCCGGGAGTTCACCGCGGGGGCGTCGCTCGGCGACCCGGTTGCGGTCACCGTGATCCGGGACGGCTGCCCGACACCCTCCCCCGCCGAGGAGATCACCCCCCAGGCGAGCGCGGACGCGCCCGCGACCGTCGCCCCCCACAGCAGGGCGATCAGCAGGATGCGGCGTCCGGTCACCGACCCATGATTGCACTGCGTCCGGCGGGACGCCGGAGTACGTTACGGCCATGACCCGCGTGTTGGTGGTGGAGGACGACCCTGCGATCGCCCGCCTGCTGCGGCGCAGCCTCACCGACCGGGGCGACGCGGTCGACGTGGCGTCCGACGGCGCGTCCGGGCTCACCATCGCGATGCGCGACAAGCCGGACGTGGTGCTGCTCGACCTCGGCCTGCCAGACCTCGACGGACGCGAGGTGCTGAAGATGCTCCGGGCCGTGAGCCAGGTGCCGGTGATCGTGGTCACCGCCCAGGACGACGACCGCACCGTGGTGCAGGCCCTCGACGCCGGGGCCGATGACTACCTCGTGAAGCCGTTCGGCAGCGAGCAGCTCGCGGCCCGGATCCGTGCGGTGCTGCGGCGCTCCGGCCCCACCGCGACGGACGCGACGGTGCGCATCGGCGAGCTCGAGATCGACCCGGCGGCCCGACGCGTGCAGGTCGACGGCGAACCGGTCGAACTCTCCCGCAAGGAGTTCGACCTGCTCTGGCTGCTCGCGAGCCGGCCGGGAGAGGTGATCACGAAGCGCGACATGCTCGCCGAGGTGTGGGGCCTGCCGTTCGGCGGCGGCGACCGCACCGTGGACGTGCACCTGAGCTGGCTGCGCCGCAAGCTCGGCGAGACCGCGGCCGAGCCGCGCTACCTCTACACCGTCCGCGGCGTGGGGGTGCGACTCGCCCCTCCCGGTGAAGCGTCCTGATGCGTCGCCAGGTCAGCCTGCTCATGGCGGTGATCAGCACCGCGATCGTCGCCTCGTTCGTGATTCCGCTGATGCTGCTGGTGCAGACGCTCGCGGAGGACCGCGGCATGGCGGTCGCGAGCGAGCAGGCGAACACCGTGGCCGTGCTCGTCTCCAGCCTGAGCCCGGACCCGCGCCTGCCCGACCTGCTCGCGCCCAGCCTGACCGACTCGCCCGCGGCGACCAGCGTGGTGCTCGCCGACGGTGACGTCCTCGGCACCCCGTGGCCGGACGCGGCCGCTGACCCCGCCTACCAGCGGGCCGAGCAGGGCGAGGCGTTCTCGGTGCGGGACGCGGACGGCGGGCGGGTCTACGTGCCCGTGCTGGTGGACGGCGGGGTCGCGGTCGTCCGTTCCACCATGACCGGCGAGCAACTGGCCGACGGCGTACCCCTGGCCTGGGTGAGCATCATCGCGCTCGGCCTGGTGCTGAGCGGCGTGGCCGTGTTCGTCGCCGCGCAGGCCGGACGCGGCGTGAGCCGACCACTGCTCGCGGTGGCGGAGACCGCGCACCGGCTCCGCGAGGGCGACCTGGCCGCCCGCGCTCCGCTGGCCGGGACGCCCGAGACCGTCGAGGTGGGCTCGGCCCTGAACGGCCTCGCCGATCGCATCGAGCAATTGCTGGCCGCCGAGCGGGACAACGTCCGCGGCCTCGCGCACCGGCTGCGCACCCCGGTCACCGCCCTGAGGCTGGAGGCGGAGCAGGTCGGGGATCCCGAGACCAGGGCCGACCTCGCCGAGCTGGTGGGCCAGTTGCAGGAGGCCATCGACGACGTGGTGCGGGAGGCGCGTCGCCCGCTGCGCGAGGACCTGCCGGCCGGTTGTGACGCCGTCGGCGTGGTGGCCGCCCGCGCCGACTGGTGGCGTCCGCTCGCCGAGGACCAGAACCGCGTCTTCGACGTGGGCCTGCCCGCTTCGGACCTGCGGGTGGGGTTGAGCGCGCTCGAGCTGGGTGACGTCGTGGACATCTGCATCGACAACGTGTTCGCGCACACCCCGGAGGGCACCGGGCTCGGCGTGAAACTGACCGGCGACGGCGACGTGGTGTCGCTGGTCGTCCGCGACGACGGGCCCGGCTTCCCCGCCCGGCGGTCGGAGCCCCGGCCCGGCACCTCGGGACTAGGACTGCAGATCGCCCGTCGGCTGGTCGAGCACGCCCACGGCAGCCTGACCACCTCGGCGCCCGGGGAACCGGGCGAGGTCCGGATCACGCTCCCCCGCACCCCCTCACAGGAACC
>JAXGTK010000067.1:0-12386 GCA_040774965.1 Propionicimonas sp.
CCGACTGAGCGCCCCTGACGCCGAACGCCTCCGTTCCGGTCGAGTGCCTCTGCCCGGGCAGGGGCGTTCGACCGGCACGGAGGCGTTCGGCGCTCAGTTCACGCGGCTCCACAGGGCGGTACGCAGCTCGGCGAGGTCGGAGGTCGGCGCGAAGCACGTGGTGCCGCGGCACACGTAGACCCCGGGGCCGGGGCGTTCGTCGAAGTGGTGGGCGAAACCGGACGTGCCGGCCGGTCCGGTGAGCACCGCGGTGCCGATCGGCGCCATCCGCCAGGTGGCACGGGCCAGCTCCCCGAGCGGCTCGGCGTCCACCACCACCGCGACCGCCGGACGCAGCCCCGTGCGGGCCTCGTCCGAGACCAGCGCGTCCACGAGCGCCGAGCCGGCGAACCGCGGAGCCTGCTCGAGGATGCCGGCCAGCGTGGCCGCAGCGGCGTCGGCCCTGGCCTCCAGCTCGGGGCGGTCGGCGAGCAGCGCGCCCAGCCGCAGGGCCGCCACGAGCGCACTCGTACCCGACGGCGTCGGGTTGTCGCTGACATCGCGGGCCCGGGCCCACAGCTGCTCGGCGTCGGACGCGGCGTCGTGGAACCCGCCGTCCGCGGCCCCGAACAGCTCCAGGGCCTGGTCGAGCACCCGTTCGGCACGACGAAGCCACTCCGCGTCGCCGAGCGCACCGGCCAGCCTGGCGAAACCCAGTGCCACCGCGCCGTAGTCGTCGGCGAACCCGGTCACCGGGGACGCCACCCCCCCGAGCGAGGAGCGGTGCAGCCGGCCGTCCCAGTGGTCGCACCACAGGCATTCCGCCGCGGCGCGCGCCAGGTCCAGCCAGCCGGGCTCGTCGAACACCTCGGCCGCCCAGACCAGGGAGTCGATCGTCCAGCCGTTCCAGGCCGCCACCACCTTGTCGTCACGGGCCGGCGCGAACCTCTGCCGCCGCTCGGCCAGCAACCGGGAACACACGGACGCCAGGCGCTCCGGGTCGGGGTTGCCGCGCAACTGCAGCGTGGACAGGCCGTGCTCGAACGTGCCGGACGTGGTCACGTGGAACACCTCCGCCGCCCAGGCGCCGTCCTCCTCCCCGAGTGCGTCGACGAGCAGTTCGGGCGTCCAGCAGTAGTAGATGCCCTCGTGCTGCATGCCGTGGGCGTCGAGGCTGTCGGCGTCCAGCGAGGAAGCGAACCCGCCCGATTCCAGCCGCAGCTCCCGCTCGAGCCAGCCGACGATGCCGCGCGCGGCCCGTTCGAATTGGGCGCGCAGCAGCGGGTCGTGGTCGGGGACGCGCCGCCAGCCGCGGGTGTAGGCGCCGAGCAGCAGGGCGTTGTCGTAGAGCATCTTCTCGAAGTGCGGCACGACCCAGCCGGCGTCCACCGAGTACCGGGCGAAGCCGCCACCGACCTGGTCGTGGATGCCGCCGCGGGCCATCGCGTCCAGGGTGCGCTGGGCCACGTCGAGGGATCCGGGCTCGCCCTTCACGAGCAGGGCGTCCACCAGGAGCGGAGCGGGGAACTTGGGGGCCGTGCCGAACCCGCCGTGCAGCGGGTCGAACTCCCGGCTGACCTCGTCGAGGATCGCCCACACGTCCCGCTTCGAGGCCTCGGCGGGGAGCGGCGCAAAGGTCTCGGCGAGGTGGAGCGTGATCGCCTCGGCGCTCGCATCCGCCTCGTCGCGGCGCTGCTTCCAGGCGGTGTCGATCGCCTGAAGTACTTCACTGAAGGACGGCATGCCCCCGGTGGGCTCGGGCGGGTAGTACGTGCCGGCGAAGAACGGGCGCCCGTCCGGGGTGAGGAAGACGGTCATCGGCCAGCCCCCGGAGCCGGTCAGGGCCTGGGTCGCCTTCATGTACAGCGCGTCGAGGTCGGGACGCTCCTCACGGTCCACCTTGATCGCCACGAAGTTCGGGTTGACCAACGCGGCGATGCCCGCGTCCGAGAACGACTCGTGGGCCATCACGTGGCACCAGTGGCAGGCCGCGTAGCCGATCGAGAGCAGGATCGGACGGTCGGACGCCGCCGCCTCCGCGAGCGCCTCCGGACCCCACTCCCGCCAGTCGATGGGGTTGTCGGCGTGCATCCGCAGGTACGGCGAAGTGGCTTCGGCCAGGTGGTTCACGTCGAGCAAGCATAGGTGAGGGCAGCGCCCGCCCACTCAGCCGGTGCGGGCGTGGGCGCACACCGGCCTGATCCGGCGATGCCGCGCCGACACGGGACCGTGCCGTCTGGACCGAATCAGGAACCGTCCCCGATCCGGTCCACTCAGTGGGTCGTGGAGCCCTCGAGCGGGGAGACCGGAGAGCCGGCGGACGCCGGGGAGCCCGCGGACGCGGGGGATGACGGCTTCTCTTCGAAGTCGATCCGTTTGATGTTGCGGCGCATGCTCCAGTAGAGGAAGCCAAGCAGGGCGAGCAGTCCGACCGCCATGGCCAGTGGCAGCCAGGACGGCGTCGCCAGCGTCAGTTGCACCATGCGGCCAAGGCTAGCGTGTGCCGATCGGCTGTTCGAGCCCGCCGATCCGGCCGCGGTCCCGACGGGCTCGACCAGTGGGGAGAGAGGGTTCCACCAGCGGCGGCAGCGCTCGACCAGCGGGGACGTTCGACCAGCCGGCGAGGCCTCGTCACGCGACCGGGCTCAGATCGAGTAGCTCCAGGTGTCGCCGGACGCACCGTCCCGCAGGCCGGCGAACAGGTCCGACTCCGGCAGGCTCACGGGAACGGTCGAGCGCACGAGCTGGTAGTCCTCGGTGGGCCAGCCCGCCTTCTGGATCTCCAGCGGCACCGCGAACCAGCGCCCGTCCGGGTCGATCTGGGTGGCGTGTGCGAGCAGCGCCCGGTTGCGCACCTCGAAGAAGTCCGCGCACGGCACGAACGTGGTCAGCCGGGAGAGCCGCTCGGGGTCCTCACCCCACTGCGCCAGCCACTCCGCGTAGGGACGCTCCAGTCCCGCGGCGTGCATGGCCGCGTCGAGGGCGGCGTAGCGGCCCCGGTGCAGGGTCATGTCGTAGTAGACCTTCGGCACCACCCACGGCTCGCCGTGCCCGGGCCAGGCGGACGGGTCGGCCGCGGCGTCCACGGCGGCCATCGACACCCGGTGGCACTGGATGTGGTCCGGGTGCGGGTAGCCGCCGCTCTCGTCGTAGGTGGTCAGCACCTGCGGGCGGAAGTCCCGGATCACCTTCACCAGCGGCCCGGCCGCCTCCGCCGGGTCGAACCGCGCGAACGCGTCCGGCGGCAGTTCCTCGCCCTCGCCGGGCATCCCGGAGTCCACGTAGCCGAGCCAGACCTGCTCGATGCCGAGAATCCGTGCGGCCTCGGCCATCTCGGCCCTGCGCAGGGCGGGCAGGTTCGCCTCGTTCTCCGGCGTCTCCATCTTCGGGTTCAGGATCGAGCCGCGCTCGCCCCCGGTACAGGTGGCCACCCGCACCCGGACTCCCTGCGCGACGTAGTAGGCGGTGGTCGCGGCACCCTTGCTCGACTCGTCGTCGGGGTGCGCGTGGACGTGCAGCAGCCGCAGGCTCATGGCCCCATTCTGCGGAACCCTGTGCCCCGGACCCAAGCCGCACAGGACAGAATGGACGTCGTGACCGCTCCGGACGCCGCAGCCCGCCTCGCCCGCCGCTATCCCCCGCCGCCCCGGCGCCGCTGGTGGATCCCGGTGGCGATCCTGCTCGCGATGGCCGGTGTGGCGTGGCTCGTCTGGGCCGGCGGGTACGGCGCCGCCGACGTCACGGCGCGCGTGGACGCGTTCACCGTCCAGTCCGACTCGCAGATCGACGTGACCCTGACCATCGACCGGCCCGACCCGTCCCGGGGCGCCCAGTGCCAGCTCTACGCCCAGGCCGTCAGCTACGACCGGGTCGGTGAACTCACCGTCACCGTGCCGCCCGGCGGGGAGCGCCTCACCCAGCAGCACATCGAACTGCGCACCTTCAAGCGCGCCACCACCGCGGTGGTCGACTCCTGCCATGTGACCTGAGTTGTGCCGTGCCCGGATTGGACTAGCCTGCACCGCATGACTGATCCGACCACATGGCTGACCCAGGAGGCCTTCGACCGCCTGTCCGAGGAACTCGCATACCTCAAGACGGACGGACGCCGGACGGTCTCGGCCAAGATCGCCCAGGCCCGCGAGGAGGGCGACCTCAGCGAGAACGGCGGCTACCACGCCGCCCGCGAGGAGCAGGGCCACCAGGAGGCACGGATCCGCCAGCTCACCGCGATGCTCGAGAACGCCCAGGTGGGCGAGGCCCCCGCCGCGGAATCGGACGAGGTCGTCCCCGGCGTCTCGGTGACCATCTACTACGACGACGACCCCGACGACACCGACACGTTCCTGCTGGGCTCCCGGGAACTCGTCGGCCTGGACGACTCGGTGGACGTCGAGGTGTTCAGCCCGCAGTCACCGCTCGGCGCGGCGATCCTGGGCCACAAGGTGGGCGAGACGGTGAGCTACATCGCCCCCACCGGCAAGCCGATCGAGGTGACGATCCTCGAGGTCGAGCCCTTCACCAGCTGACCTCGCACGTGAAGTGGACCGAATCGCCGTGGTCGGCGACCCCGGTCCAGCTTGCGACCGGTTCGACCGGGACTACTCCAGCCCGGCGAGCAGTTCCGCCGCCTCGGCGGGCGAGAGGGCGCCGGAGGCCACCTCGCTGAGCACCTGGTCGCGGGTCATCGCGGACGGGGCGTCGGTGTCGCCGGCCAGGCCGAGCTTCACCAGCAGCGCGGTGAACCGGGCCCGGGCCGTCGGGTACGACACCCCGAGGTGCTTCTCGACCTCGCGCAGGTTGCCGCGGGACGCCAGGAACACCCTCAGCAGCTCGGTCTCGCGCTCGTCGAGCGCACAGAAGTCGCAGTGGCCGAACTCGCCGGCCAGTTCGGAGCCGCAGTTGCGGCAGCCCAGCCGGGTGGTCACGAGCTCCCCGCCACAGACCGGGCACTCGCTCGGCGCGCGGTAGCTCATTCGGCGCTCCCGGCCTTGATGTTCGCCCAGCCCATCACGACGCCGACGTCGAGGCGGGCGGAGCCGTTGCCCAGCACCACCTCGTCCACCTGGCCGCTGTGGGCGCCGCTCCAGCTGACCTTGCCCAGCTGGGCCTCGCCGCGCACGGTGACGTTCGAGTCGTCGCCGAGTTCGACGGTGAGCTGCCCGGACTCGACCCGGACGCGGGACCGCCCGGTGGTGATGCTGCCCTTCACGGAGGCCGACCCGGCCTGCACCAGTACGTCGTTCACCTCGGCGATGCCGCCCAGTTCGGCGCCGCCGGCGGTGACCCGCACCTTGCCGAAGTAGGGCACGCCCTCGCAGGTGAGGTGGCCGGCGGTGACCTCGACGTCCACGATGATCGCGGGGTTGATCCGCAGGTAGAGCTCCTTGCCCAGGCCCATCGCGCGGATGTCGTCGAGGTTGCGGGGCGGACGCAGGATGCTGAACCCGTCCAGGCTCGGCCCGATCTCGCCGTCGCTGGTCACCTCGAGCACCGACCCGTTGCGGCGCAGCACGTGCGGGCCCTCCGCGGACGCCGTGGCGACGGACGGGTCGCCCACGATCCGCACCCGCCGGCCGACGGCGCGGACGGAGATCCGGTCCACACCCTTGCTGCCGGTCGGGCGACGGCGCCCGGACGCGGGCGCCGGCTCGTCGGCGTCCGGCTGCCCGAACACCTCGCGGGCGTACGGCGAGTACTGGCGGCGGGACGGCTCCTCGCCGAGCTCCTCGTTCGTCGGCTCCGCCGGCCTGGGCTCGGGCGGGGCGTCCGCCTTCAGCGCGTCGATGCGGCGCGCGGCCTCGGACGCGTCGATGCGGCCCGCGGCGAGGTCTTCGAGGATGGGGCCCAGATCAGGTGTACTCATACCTCGATGGTAGGTCTAGCTTTCCAGAAACGAAAGCCGGTTTTTCTATTCTGGCAAATCGGGTTGCGGCTGGTCGAAGCGTTCCGGGTCGAGGCCGCGGATGAACGCCACGGAGAAGGCGAGCACCGGGATCACCAGCAGGGCACCCACGATGCCGGCGATGGTGGCGCCGACGGCCAGTCCGAGCAGCACGGCGAGCGGGTGCAGCGACACCGCCCGGCCGAGCAGGATCGGCTGCAGGAAGTGCCCTTCGGTCTCCATCACGAAGACCGTGATGGCCAGCATGATCAGGGCGCTCACGGGACCGTAGGTGACCAGGGCCAGCGCGCAGGCCACCGTCCCGGCGAGCACCGCCCCCACGACCGGGACGAAGGCCGCCACGAACGTGAGGGCGAACAGCGCCCACGCCATCGGCAGGCCGAGCGCGAGCGCGCCGATCAGGATGCCGAGGGCGTCCACGAGGGCGACCAGCACCTGCGCCCGCATGTAGGAGACGAGGGAGGCCCAGCCGCGGTCGGCGGCCCGCCGGGTGGCCACCACGTAGTGGCGCGGCACGAGCCGGGTGATCGAGGTCCAGATCGGGTGCCCGGAGGCGAGGAAGAAGAACGTGGCGATCAGGGCGATCGCGAGCCCGGCGAAGAAGTGGCCGACCCCCACCCCGGCGTGGGCGACCGCGGCCGCGAGGTCGGCGCGGGAGGCGTTCACCCAGTCGGTGAACTGCGCGAAGTAGGTGTCGAGCTGGGCCTGGTCGATGTGCAGGGGGCCCGTGGCCAGCCAGTTGAGCAGGGTGCCGAAGCCGGCCAGCGCCTTGTCCCAGAGCTGCGGCCACTCCCTGGCGACCTGGGCTCCGATCGCGGCGAGCACGCCGAGCACGACCAGGGCCATCGCCAGCAGGCAGGCGGCCGCGGCCAGGGCCGGGTGCCACTTCCAGCCGCGGAGCAGCCGGTTCAGCGGGGTGAGCAGCGCGGTGAGCAGCACGGCGACCGCGAGGGGCACGGAGACGGCGGAGAAGTAGGTGAGCAGCCACCACAGGAGCGCCACGACGCCGGCGACGACGAGGACGCGCCAGGACCAGTCGGCCGCCGTGGCCAGCCCCCGGGGCACGCGGGACCCGGAGTCGGGCCGCCGGCGGGGACGCGGTGTGAGCATGCCCGAACCCTATCCAGCCGGGCCGGGCGAGCAGGCCCGGGGTTCCCCGGGCCCGTCCCCGGTTCCACCGTCCCCCGGCGCTACGCCAGGGCCGCCGAACCCCGCGCGGCGCTACGCCAGGGCCGCGACGCTACGCGGCGCCGCGTAGCGTCCTCGCCCGGAACGTAGCGTCGCGGGGTGGACGGGGACGCAGCGCCCGGGACGGACGGGCGGACGGCAGTAGGGTGGCGGCCGTGAGGACGCCGCTGCCGGAACTGATCGCACCCGACTGGGCCGAGGCACTGGCGCCGGTCGCCGACCGGATCACCGCGATGGGCGACTTCCTGCGTGCCGAACTGGCCGCCGGACGCGACTACCTGCCGGCGGGCCGCAACGTGCTGCGGGCGTTCTCGCGTCCCCTGGCGGACGTGAAGGTGCTGGTCGTCGGCCAGGACCCCTACCCCACCCGCGGCCACCCCGTCGGCCTGTCGTTCTCGGTGGCGCCTGACGTCCGTCCGCTGCCGCGGAGCCTGGTGAACATCTACGCCGAACTGGAGGCCGACCTCGGCATCCCGCCGGCGGCGTCCGGGGACCTGACGCCCTGGTTCGAGCAGGGGGTGCTGCTGCTGAACCGGGTGCTCACCGTGCGTCCCGGCTCCCCCGGATCGCACCGCGGCAAGGGCTGGGAGGAGGTCACCGAGCGCGCGATCGAGGCGCTCGCCGCCCGGGGCGGGCCGCTGGTCGCCATCCTCTGGGGCAGGGACGCGCAGTCGCTGGCCACCCGCCTGGCCGGCATCCCGCAGATCGCGTCCGCCCACCCGTCCCCGATGTCGGCCCACTCGGGCTTCTTCGGCTCGCGCCCGTTCAGCCGCGCCAACGCCGCCCTGCTCGCCCAGGGCGGCACCGCCGTGGACTGGCACCTCGAGGCCGGCTGACCGGCCGCCCGGACGGAATGCCGCACCCGCCGGAAGCGTTGAGCGGGCATGTTCTTCACCAGGTCCACGATGATCACCCCCGAGGGCGCCCTGCCCGGACGCGAGCGCCCCGTGCTCACCCCCGGCACCAGCTTCCACGAGGTGCTCGGCACCCGGATCGACGAGGTGCCCGAGGGTGCGGAGGTGGCCTACTTCGCGCTGGGCTGCTTCTGGGGCGCGGAGAAGCTGTTCTGGCAGCAGGACGGCGTGGTCACGACCGCGGTGGGCTACCAGGGCGGGTTCACCCCGAACCCGACCTATGAGGAGGTCTGCTCCGGACGCACGGGCCAGGCCGAGGCGGTGAAGGTGGTGTACGACCCCACACAGACCAGCTACGACGCCCTGTTGAGGGTGTTCCTGGAGAACCACGACCCGACCCAGGGCATGCGGCAGGGCAACGACCACGGCACCCAGTACCGCTCGGCGATCTACACCAGCGGCCCGGAGCAGGACGCGGCCGCCCGCGCCGCGATCGCCGACTACCAGCCGAAGCTGAGCGGTGCCGGCTACGGCCCGATCACCACCGAGGTGGTCCCGGCCGGACCCTTCTACTACGCCGAGCGCTACCACCAGCAGTACCTCGACAAGAACCCGAACGGCTACTGCCCCGTCCACGCCACCGGCGTGGCGTGCGGCTGACCTGCGCCGGGGCGCGTCCCCGATTGACCCGCCGCGGGCCGCACCGGTTTACTGGCTGCGAGCCCGCAGGCGGTGAGGAGCAATGACGGACCAGCCCGATCCGACGCGGCCCACGATGGCCGACGTCGGCCGTGCGGCCGGCGTCTCCCCCACCACGGTCTCCCTCGTCCTGAACGGCCGGGACACCAAGATCAGCGACGCCACCAGGGAGCGTGTCCTCGCCGCCGTCGCCGAACTCGACTACCGCCCCAACCGCACCGCGCAGGGGCTGCGGCTGGGCACCACGAGCACCATCGGCTTCCTCACCGACGAGATCGCGATCGAGCCGTTCTCCGGCCCGATGATCGCCGGCATCCACGACCTCGCCTGGGAGCAGCGCTCGCTGCTGCTGATGGTCAACACCACCCGCAACCCCAGTCGGCTGCGCGCCGCCGTCGAGGACCTCCTCGACCGGCGGGTGGACGCCCTGGTCTTCGCCGCGATGGGCACCCGGCAGGTGGAGTTCCCGGACGTCCCTCCGACCACGCCGACGCTGCTGGTGAACGCCTTCACCGCGGACGGGGCGCTGCCCGCCATCCTGCCCGACGAGATCGCCGGCGGACGGGCCGCGGTCGAGCACGTGCTGGCCCTGGGCCACCGCCGGATCGCCTTCATCGCCGGACGCGAGGCCGCCTGGGCGACCAGGATGCGGATCACCGGCTTCCGCGAGGGGCTGGAGGCGGCCGGCCTCGATCCCTCGAGGTGCCCGATCCACCTCGGCAACTACCGCATCGACAGCGGCTACGAGATCACCCTGAAGGTGATGCGCGGCAAGCACCGGCCCACGGCCCTCCTGATGGGCAACGACCAGATGGCCGCCGGGGCCTACATCGCGCTGGCCCGGATGGGCCTGCGGATCCCCGACGACGTGTCGGTGGTCGGCTACGACGACGAGCCGCTCGCCGCGGACCTCTCCCCCGCGCTCACCACGGTGCGGATCCCCTTCTACGAGATGGGAAGGATCGCCGCGCAGCACACGCTCGACCGGACGGTCGGCACCCTGCCGTCGCGCACCTACGAGCCCTGCACGATCATCCACCGGTCCTCGACCAACCCGCCGCCGGGCGAGTGACGGGGCAGAAGCTCCACCTTGGCCGGCCGCACGCCGGGCCGTAGCCTCGGCAGGCATGTGCCGCAACATCCACACCCTGCACAACTTCGACCCACCGGCCACCAGCGACGAGGTGCACGCCGCCGCGCTGCAGTACGTGCGCAAGATCGCCGGCACCACCCGTCCCTCGCGGGCCAACCAGGACGCGTTCGACGAGGCCGTGGACGCGATCGCGCACGCCACCGCGCACCTGCTGGAGCACCTGACCACGTCCGCGCCGCCGAAGAACCGCGAGCAGGAGGCGGCCAGGGCGCGGGCGCGGGCCGCGTCCCGCTACCCGGTCAGCGCCTGAAACGTCCGTCGGTCCCGGGCCAGCGCCGGGAAGACACGAGCGCCACCGGGCCGGCGGGAGACCGCGAAGATCCCCGCGCCGGCCCGATGGCGCTCAACCGGATGGCAGCCGGGCCGGACTGGGCCGGGTTCCCGTCCGCGACGCTGCGGTCCGGAAACCCGACGTCCTCACTCTGCGGCAGCCGCGAGCTTGTCCAACGCCTGCTCCCACTTGCGGGTGAGGGCGGCGGCGTCGAAGTAGTTGGGGATGTGCTCGTGCCGGATCTCGAGCCGGGTGCCGTCACCGGCTGCGGCGATGTCGAGCTCGACGATGGTCTTCGGCGCGTCCTCGGCCGCATGCCAGCTGAACCGGAGCTGTTCCAGCGGGTGGAAGGACCGGACGACCCCGTACGTGCCGTCCGATGCGTGCCAGCTGTCGCCCTTGTCGCCGAGTTCGCCGCCGGCCCCCAGCAGGGCCTCGGCGCCCTCACGGGTCGCCAGCAACTTCCAGATCTCCTTGACGGGTTTGGACACCGACCGGCTGACAGTGACGGTGGTGTCCACAGGGTTCACGAGCGTGTCGCCCGGGCTCTGTTCGGTCATGAGTTACCTCGTTCCACTCAGTGGTTCGAACCGTCCCCTCGGTGGGCCGGTACCGCCACCCTACTCAGGATCACCGACGATGGCAGGGGGTTCACCAAGCCAACTTCGACCACCTTTTCCGGCGCTCCCGCGTGTCGCTACACAGAGGTGGCCGCAGCACCGGATAGACATGGGGCAAGGCCGGACCAGGTATGAGATGGTCCGGCTTTCACGTTCGCGAGGCTGCGCCAGAAGTGGCGTGTGGGACAGCTGGAAACAGCTGTGACAGCGCCCGCGAAATTCCTCCCAGAAGTTCCCTGAAACCGCTTGTGCACCCCCGTCCCCAGGCGTAGAACTGTCCCTACGCAGATCGCGGAGCCGGACCCGAAAGGGAACGGAAACCGGGTCGGCGGCCGTACAGCAAACGCGGTTCTTCATCCGGCGGAGCGATCCGCAGGACGTCCCCGGGACGGGGGGCGGGGCAGGCGCGCTGCGCGGGTTCGGTGAGCGTCCCGCTCCGGACAACCTGAAGGCCGGACCAACTCATACTTGGTCCGGCCTTCGCCTTTCCCCCACGCGTCCTGCGCCGGCAACCGCCGCCCGGTAAAGTGGGCCAACCCCCGTCACGGAGGTCGCCCATGCTCCCCGCCCGCCTGCGCCGCTGGCTCCACTGGACGCTGAGCATTCCCGCGATCGCCTTGGTGCTCCTCGCGCTCACCTGGGGAGGCAACCCCGGCCCGGTGATCCTCGTGATCGAGGGCGTGTTCCTCGTCGGCTCGGTGCTCGCGGCCGTCCACCACGCCGAGGTCGTCGCGCATCGCGTGGGCGAGCCGTTCGGATCGCTGGTGCTTGCGGTCGCGGTCACGGTGATCGAGGTCGCCCTGATCGTCACGCTGATGCTCACCGGCAAGGGCGACATGTCCAGCCTCGCCCGCGACACCGTGTTCTCCGCTGTGATGCTCACCATGAACGGCATCGTCGGCCTCGCCCTGCTGGTCGGCGCGCGACGCCACCACCAGGTGGTCTTCAACGCGGAGGGCACGGGCTCCGCACTGGCCACCGTGATCACGCTCGCCGGCCTCACCCTCGTGCTGCCCCGGTTCACCACCACCGAGCCCGGACCGGTGTTCAGCCCCGCCCAGCTCGCCTTCGCCGCGGTCGCCTCGCTGGCGCTGTACGGCCTGTTCGTCTTCACCCAGACCGTGCGGCACCGCGACTTCTTCCTGCCCACCAGACCCGACGGCGGCGTCCTGGACTCCGACGACCACGCCGAACCGCCCGACAACGCCACCGCCCTGACCAGCCTCGGCATGCTGCTCGCGTCGCTGGTCGCTGTGGTCGGGCTGACCAAGCTGGAATCCCCCGCCATCGAGGCCGGCGTGGAGGCGCTCGGCTTTCCGCAGTCGTTCGTCGGCGTCGTGATCGCCCTGCTGGTGCTCCTGCCGGAGTCGATCGCCGCCGTGAAGGCTGCCGCGCGCAACCGGGTGCAGACCAGCCTCAATCTGGCCTACGGCTCGGCGATGGCGTCCATCGGGCTGACCATCCCCACCATCGCCGTGGCCTCGATCTGGATCCCCGGGCCGCTCGCGCTCGGGCTCGAGCCCGTACACATGGTGCTGCTGTTCCTGTCGGCCGTGATCGCAATCCTCACCGTCACACCCGGGCGCGCCCGGACGCTGCAGGGCTGGGTGCACCTCGTCCTGCTGGCGGCGTTCCTGTTCCTGTCGATCGCCCCCTGAGTGGACCGGATCAGGAACCGTCCCCAATGTGGTCCGTGGACCGGATTGGGGACGGTTCC
>JAXGTK010000068.1:0-12361 GCA_040774965.1 Propionicimonas sp.
CCCTGCACATCGGCCACTACTTCGGCTCCCTCGCCAACCGCGTCCGGCTGCAGGACGCCGGGGTCGAGACAATCATCCTGATCGCCGACTACCAGGTGATCACCGACCGCGACGGCACCGGCCCCATCCACGAGCGCGTGATGGGAATGATGGCCGACTACCTGGCGATCGGCCTCGACCCCGACCGCACCACGATTTACGCCCACTCCGCGGTGCCGGCGCTCAACCAGCTGCTGCTGCCCTTCCTCTCCCTGGTCACGGACGCCGAACTGCGCCGCAACCCGACCGTGAAGGCCGAGCTGGAGGCGACCGGGGACCGGCCGATGTCCGGGCTGCTGCTCACCTACCCGGTGCACCAGGCCGCCGACATCCTGTTCTGCAAGGCCAACCTGGTCCCGGTCGGCAAGGACCAGCTCCCGCACCTGGAGCAGACCCGGGTGGTGGCCCGCCGCTTCGACGAGCGCTACGGGCGGGTGGATCCGGCTCGTCCGGTGTTCCCGCAGGCCGAGGCGTTGCTGTCCAAGGCGTCCACTGTGTTGGGGTTGGACGGCACGAAGATGAGCAAGACGAAGGGCAACGTGATCGAGCTCGGCATGGACGCCGACACGACCGCGAAGCTGATCAGGAAGGCCGTCACGGATTCCGACCGCCGCATCACCTACGACCCCCAGAACCGTCCCGAGGTCTCGAACCTGCTGATGCTGGCCTCGCTGTGCACCGGACGCGACCCGGTGGAGATCGCCGCGGAGATCGGGGACGGCGGCGGCGGCGGCCTGAAGAAGCTGGTCACCGAGTCCGTGAACGAGTTCTTCGCCCCGATCCGGGCCCGCCGCGCCGAGCTGGTGGCCGACCCGGGCTACCTGATCGACGTGCTGCGCAGGGGCAACGCCCACGCCAACGAGGTGGGCGACGCCACCCTGGCCGAGGTGCGTGCGGCCATGAACATGGTCTACTGACGCCGAACGCCTCTGTTCCCGTCGAACGCCGCCGCCTGGGCAGGGGCGTTCGACCGGAACAGAGGCGTTCGCCGTATCGGGTCAGGAAGCGTCGGCCGGGGCGCTGAGCTCCGGCCCCCCGCCGGAACGACGACGGCGACGCCGGCGGTTCCGGGACGCGCCGGAGCCGACCGCCCCGGCCTCGTCGACGCCTGCAGTCACGGGTTCCTTCGGCGAGTCGGCGGCGGCGTCCGCCCCGTCCGCCACGATCTCGCCGTTGCGCAGCCGACGCCTGGTGCGTTCACGCTGGGGCCGGTCCTTGCGGTCGGAGTCCTTGTGGTGGTGGCCGTCCTTGTGGTGCCCACCCCTGGGGCGGTCGTCACGGCGCTCCCGAGGCGGGGCATCGACGAGCCGGCCCCGCGTGCCCTCGGGGATGCCGAGGTCGCTGAACAGGTGCGGAGAGGTGGAGTAGGTCTCGGCGATCTCGGGGAAGTCCAGCTCGAGGGCGCGGTTGATCACCTTCCAGCGGGTGACGTCCGCCCAGTCGACCAGCGTCACCGCGGTGCCCTTCGCGCCGGCGCGGCCGGTGCGGCCGATCCGGTGCACGTAGGTCATCTCTGAGTCGGGGCACTCGTAGTTGATCACGTGGCTCACGTCGGTGATGTCGATGCCGCGCGCGGCGACGTCGGTGGCCACCAGGACGGAGACCTTGCCCTCGCGGAACTTCTTCAGCGCCTTCTCCCGCGCGATCTGGTTCAGGTCGCCGTGGATCGAGGTGGCCTTGAAGCCGCGGTCCTCCAGCTCGTCGGCCAGCCGCTGCGCCGCACGCTTGGTGCGGGTGAAGATCATCGTCCGGGTGCACTCCGGCGACTGCAGGATGCGTCCGACGATCTCCGGCTTGTCGAGGTCGTGCGCCTGGTACACGAACTGGGTGGTGTCCGGGACGGTCAGCTGCGCGTCGTGGCTCTCGGCGCGCACGTTCACCGGCTGGTTCAGGTGCATCCTCGCCAGGGCGACGACCGCTGCCGGCATGGTGGCGCTGAACAGCAGCGTCTGGCGCGACCTCGGGGTCTTGGAGATCAGGCGCTCCACGTCGGGCAGGAAGCCGAGGTCGAGCATCTCGTCGGCCTCGTCCAGCACCAGCACCTGCACGTGGGACAGGTCGAGGGAGCGGCGGTTCGCCAGGTCGAGCAGGCGTCCCGGGGTGCCGACGACGACGTCGACGCCGGACGCGAGCGCGTCCAGCTGGGGCTCGTAGCCGACCCCGCCGTACACGGTGAGGACCCGCGCCTCGCGCACGGTGGACGCGTCCGCGAGGTCGCGGGCGACCTGCAGGGCGAGCTCACGGGTGGGGCACATCACGAGCGCCTGCGGTGCGCCCGGCACGAGCAGGTCGGCGTACTCGGGGTCGGTCGGGACGGCGATGCGCTGCAGCAGGCTCACTCCGAAGGCCAGCGTCTTGCCGGTGCCGGTGCGCGCCTGGCCGATCATGTCGGTGCCGGCGACCGCGATCGGGATCGCCAGCGACTGGATCGGGAAGGGGTGCACGATGCCCAGCCTGGCGAGGGCCTCGGTGATCTCGGGGATGACGCCCAGGTCGCCGAACGTCTGCTCGGAGTCGACCGCGGGCACGGTCTGGGTGGTTGTGTCGGTCAGGGTCATGCCTTATCTGTTGCTGCAGCCGGCTACGGCGCAGACATATCGGACCGCCGGCGGCGCGCGTTCGGCCGCTCAAGGCAGGCACGCACAACTGATGTGCTGCGGGGACAGTCTAGCGTGCCCGGACCTCCGGGCCTGCAGCGGGTGCGGTGGGTCCGGCGATCACACCGTGCCGAAGCCGACCGGGCGGGTCTTCTCCTGGCCGAGGTCGATGTAGGCGAGCTTGTCGGCGGGCACGAGTACACGGCGCCCCTTCTCGTCGGTGAGGCTGAGCAGGGTGCCGTCGGCGAGCGCCTTGCGCAGGTCGGCCTCGCCCTCGGCGCCGGTCGCCTCGGTCTCCCCCGTGAGTTCACGGGCCACGTTCTGAATTCCGATCTTGATATCCACCGGTTCCACCTCGTTGGTGCGTCCGCCAAGCTACCAGCGCGGATCGGGCGGACGGACGCCCGTACGCCGAGAGCGGACGGGGCTCGACCCGCCCGACCAGCCGCGGGCTCGACCGGCCGGAGCCTCAGCCGGCGAGCGCTTCCTTCTCGTCGTCGGTGGCGCGCCGGACGACGATCCGGGTCCAGGCACCGACGTAGATGCGCTGGCCCGGGCCGAGTTCCACGCGTCCCTGCGGGATCGGCATGGCGGGCAGGGGGCCGGCGGCACCGCCGACGAAGGTGCCGTTCGCGGAATCGAGGTCCTCGATCCACCAGCGGGTGCCGTCGGTGGTGAGCATGGCGTGGCGGCGGCTGCACCCGGTGTCGAGCTCGCAGTCGACGTCGGGGAAGATGCCCCGGCTGTGCGAGACACGCCCGATCAGGTTGCTCTCCTTCACCAGCGGCACGATGTCCGGCAGGCCCGGGGACGGCAGCGGGTCGGTCGAACCCTGCGCGGTGTACCAGTCCGGGTCGATCCACAGTTCGGCGACCCACTCGACCGCGGGACGTGCCGGGACAGCGGGGGCCGGCGCGGCTTCGCCCGCCTCGACGTGCGGTGCGGGCGACTCGGCCTCGAAGTCCGACTCGGGGTCGCCCTCGGTGACGACGTCGTGGGTCACCGCGGCGTCGTGCGGGTGCGGGGCCGCTGCCTCCGGCGCCGCCACCACGGGCGCCGGGTCGGGGACGGCGGGTGCAACCGGTGCGTCGGGGACGGCGGGCACGGCCCCGGCCGTGGGCACGCCCGGCCAGGCCGCGGCCGGGGCCCCGGCAGCGGCCGGCATGGTGCCGGTGGTGAAGTCGAAGCCGCAGGCCTCGCAGAACAGCGCGTCCGCCACGTTCGGGGTCTGGCAGCGCGGGCAGACCACCGGGGCCGCCGGGACGGCAGCGGGGGCCGGTGGTGCGGCCTCCTGGCCCGCGGCCACCGGAAGCCCGCAGGTGTCGCAGAAGTCGGTCTGGCTCGTCTCGTGCCCGGCCGGACAGATCGGCATGTCAGCCCCTGATCCTCGTCGTCTTGGTCGAAGCCGTGTCCAGCGCCATCTCGTCCGCCTTCTCCACGGCCTTCTTCAACCTCACGGTACCTGTACGGGCGTCGGTGATATCGACGACTTTCCGCAGCTTCGACGTGGCCTCGGTGTTGCCGCTCTCCGTGGCCAGCTGGACCGCGCGGCCGAGCTTCGTGGTGGCGGTGGCCTCGTCGCCCACGGCCTTCGCCGCGAGCCCCTCCTGGATCACCTGCGCGAGCTCGGCCTGCCCGGTGTAGTGCGCGACCTCCGGGTTGATCTGGGCGGTGAGGTTGGTGTCCGCCGACCACTTCGCCTTGACCAGGCCCTGGGTGAGCAGGTCCGGCCCGACGGCCAGCTGGACGCGCGCCGCGAGCTGTTCCTGGCCCACCGTCTTCGCAGCCAGCCGCACCGCGACGTGGTAGTCGCGCTCCTCGTCCGCCCAGGCCCCGGTCGGGTAGCTCATCGTGAGCTGGTTCACCGGGGTGCCGCGGTGGGTCAGGTCCTCGACGGTGGGGGAGACCTGGCGGATGAACAGCACCTGCGCGCCCTGCGGGATCCACACCCTCAGGTCGGCGTTGGCGACGCCGCGGGCCATCGACTGGCGCATCAGGTCCGCGAACACGGCGCTCATCTGGCCGGGGTCGCCGATGATGTCGACGGTGCCCAGCATCGCCTGGGCGATCTTGCGGATCTCGGCCACCTTCCAGTCCACGCCGACGCCGCGGGCGTCCACCTGGAAGTCGCCCGAGCAGTTCGCGATCGCCGCGTCCAGCTGGGTGGCGGTCTCGTTGTGGTTCTCGCCGTCGGTGAGCAGGATGACGTGCCGCTGGGCGATGTTGCCGATGGACGCGAAGAGAGCCTTGCACAGGTTGAGCCAGGTACCCATCGCGGTGCCGCCCTCGGCGCGGAAGAAGCTGATCGCCTTGCGGGCCTCGGCCCTCGTCCGGGCGTCCATCCGCACCATGCCGGCGCCGGTCTGCACCATCGGGTAGGCGAGGTAGGCCTTGTGGTTGCCGGCGACGACGGCGAAGTAGGTGCCGTCGAGGATGTTGTCGAGAGCGATCATGGCCGCCTGCTTCGCGGCGTTCATGTTGGCGACGCCCATGGAGCCGGACGTGTCCACCACCACGATCTCGCCGGCGTCCCCGCTGCCCGTCCGTCCGGCCGATCCCGCGCCGGTGCAGCGGATCGTCACGATCGCGTTGACGTCCGTGCCGCCATCGGGCAGGAACTCGTTCTGGTAGACGGCGGAGGTGAACTCAGCCATGCTCCGGCAGCTCCTTCTCTTGGTCGGTGGGGGCCGCCCCCAGACTACCGGGCGCCGCAGCGGCCACCGGTGCCGGGACGCGGGCGAGTGCGACGGTCACGTTGTCGTGCCCTCCGCGCCCGTTGGCCCACGTGACCAGGCGCTGCGCCACCGCGAGCGGGTCGCCGTCCGGGGGCAGCTGGGCGGCGAGCTCGTCCGGGGTCGAGGCGTAGTTCCACAGGCCGTCGGAGCAGACCACGAGCCAGCCGGGCTCGGTGACCTCCAGAACGCCCGTGCGCGGGGTGGCGTCGACGGAGTCACGGCCGAGCCACTTCGTGATCGCGTGCCCGCGGGGCAGTGCCTCCGCCTCCTCGCGTGGCATGCCCTCGGCGATGAACGCCTGGGCCATCGAGTCGTCGAGGCTGAGCAGCTGGTGCCCGGTGGCGCCGAGGAAGTACACCCGGGAGTCGCCCACGTTCGCGAAGTGGACCCGGTCGCCGACCACGACGGCCGCGGCGAACGTGGCGGACGCGGCGTTGGTGCTGTCCGGGGCGGTGGTGTCGATCACGGCCCGGTTGGCCTCGGTGGTGGCCTCGACGAGCGCCCGGGCCATCGCGTCGTCCGCGTCGCCGCCGACGCCGGACGAACTCCGGGCGGAGAGCACGTCGCACGCGCGCCCGGCCGCCGCCATCGCCGCGACGTCGGAGTCCACGCTGGTGGACACCCCGTCGCAGACCACGAGCACGGCCCGCCCACCCTCCGACCACAGCGCCATCGCGTCCTCGTTGCGGTGGTGCTGCACGCCGCGGTCGCAGACACCACCCACCCACGGGGCCGGGGCCGCGGTGAAGTGGTCGCGCAGGCTGGGCGCCTTCGCGCCACAGGTCTGGCAGTAGCCGTCCGCGCCGACGACGCCGCCGCACACCGGGCAGGCCACGACCTGGCTCGCCCGGGCACCCAGCCGGCGGGTCTGCGTCGAGGTGTCGCCGGACGGAGGAGCTGCCGGAACGGGGGGCGACGTCGGCAGCAGCGGGCCGCCGCAGGCCTCGCAGTACCAGGCGGACGGGTTCACCGGCTGGCCGCAGGTGGGGCAGGTGCGTCCCGCGGGGACGGCTGCCGCCGGTTCCACGGGGGGCGGCCCGGCGTGGTCCGGCTCGCGGGGCAGGCCCTCGTCCATGACGGGCCACTCGGGTGGGGTCACAGCAGGCTCCAGGGACGCAGGGAGTTGGCGACGTCGATGTAGCCGGCGCGGACCGCCGGGACGTCGGCGAGCCTGCCCAGCTCGCGGTAGCTGGCCGCGAGCTGGTCGCGGATCATGCCCGGGGTGTGGGTCTGGCTGCCCAGCTTGAGCGAGTTGGTGCCGGCCAGGCCCAGGGCCCTCCGGTACAGCAGCGCCCGGTACTCGGCGTCCGCCCTCGGGTCGAGCTTCGCCTGCGCGAGCGCCCGGAAGGCCTCGTCGAGGCCGGCGGCGTCCCGGGCCAGCGCGACCAGGTGCCGGGCCTTGAGCCGCTGCGACTCGGGGTAGCCGCGGGACGTGCTCGGTACCAGCTCCAGCGCGGCGAGCGAGCCGGGCAGGTCGTCGCGGGCCGCGCGCACCCGCGCGAGGCCGAACGCCGCGGGGGTCACGTAGGCCGCGTCCGTGCTCGCGCAGGTGCGGTAGAGGGTCTCGGCGATGTCGAGTTCGCCGCCGAGCTCGCAGGCCACGGCGAGCGCCAGCTTCGGGGCGAGCTCGCCGGGCACCTGCCCGTACACGGCGTTGAACGAGCTCTGCGCGGTGCGGTAGTCGCGGGCCTGCAGTGCACCCAGCCCGGCGAGCCAGACGGCCCGCCACTCCCACGGGTCGTTGCCGAGCAGGCGCCGGACGCACTCGTCGACGAGCTGCGCGTTGTTCGCCTCGAGCGCCGCCTGCCCGCGGGCCAGCAGGACCCCGGGCGAGACCGCCGGGGGAGCCGACAGCGCGGCCAGCCGCTGCACGGGGTCCTCGGCGCTGATCCGGGACAGCCACGCCGCCTGCGGGTCGGACGGGTCGGGACGCAGCTGCGGCAGCTGCCGCTGGCCGTACTGCTCGCTGGCCACCGTCGGCCCCTCGAAGAGCATCGAGGTGGACGTGGTGGTGCCCACGCCGGGCGTGGCGTCCGCGACCACCTCGCGCAGCACCCCGAGCATCTGCAGCCGGAGTTCCTCCGCGGAGGTGAACCGGTCGTTCGGGTCGGCGGCGCAGGTCTTGAGCAGCAGGCGGTAGAGCGAGTCGTGCGCGGCGAACGCCGGCAGCTCCTCCGCCGGCGGGATCCGGAACTCGTAGGTGGTCTGGTAACCGGGGACGTCCGAGGTGAGCACCATCAGCGTCCGGCCCACCGTGAAGATGTCGGACGCGATGGACGGCCCGAGCGTGGCCACCTCGGGCGCCTGGTAGCCGACCGTGCCGTAGATGGCGGAGTCCTCGTCGCCGATGTGGCGGACGCCGCCGAGGTCGATCAGCTTCAGCGAGTCGCCGACCTGGATGACGTTGTCGGGCTTGAAGTCGCAGTAGAGCAGGCCGAGTTCGTGCAGGTAGCCGAACGCGGGCAGGATCTCGATCAGGAACGCCAGCGCCTGGTCGACCGGCAGCGGGTTCAGCTCGCCGTTGTTGGTCGTCATCCGCTGCTTGAGCAGCTGCTTCAGCGAGCGCCCGCCGACGTACTCCATGACGATGTAGCCGGCGTCGTCGTGGGTGACGAAGTTGTAGATCTCCACGATCAGCGGGTGCTCCACCCGGGCGAGGAACCGCTGTTCGCCGATCGTGGCGGCCACCGCGTCCGGGTCGCCGGCGTTGAGCAGGCCCTTCAGCACCACCCAGCGCCCGGACACGTTGCGGTCCTGCGCCAGGTAGATCCAGCCCATGCCGCCGTGGGCGAGCGCGCCGATCACCTCGTACTGGTTGGCGACCACGTCGCCGGGGTGCAGCTTCACGGTGAAGGAGTACGGCGCGCCACAGGACGGGCAGAAGCCCTCCGAGCGCGACTCGACGTGGTCTCCGCCCTGCCCGACCCTGGTGCCGCACCGCGGGCACACCCGGGCGTCGAGCGGCACCTCGGGGTTCGCCAGGACCGCCTTCGCCGGGTCGATGGCCGGCGCGGGCGGAACCCGGGTGAGTCCCGCGCCGATCCGTCCGCTGGTCAGCCGGTCGGCGCTGGTGTGCCGGGTCGGCCGGCCGCCGAAGGAGGTCGCCCGGGCCGAGCCGAGGGCGGTCGAGCCGAGGTGGATCGACGTCCTGGTCGCGGTGGTGCCGGGCGAGGACGTGGCGGGCGCGACCGGCACCGGCTCGGCGTCCGGGGAACCGCACACGTCGCAGTAGCCGTCGACGATGTGGCCCGGGCAGCCGGGCTGCCGGCAGGCGCCCGTGGGCCGGGTGGACGGACGGGCCCCCGGCACGGCGTGCCCCACGGGCATGGTCACCCCGGGCATGCCGCACACGTCGCAGTAGCCGTCGACGATGGTGCCGGTGCAGCCGGGCTGGCGACACTTCATCGCGCGTCCCCGGACAGGTAGTCGAGCTGGGTGGAGAACGCGGCGAGCAGCTGCTGGACGACCGGCAGCACGACCGGCGTGGCGGCCAGGCTCGAGGAGACCACCCGGCCCAGTGCCGTCAGCTGGGGGTCACCGGCGTGCCCGAGTGCGGCCGCCCTGGCCTGCAGGGCGGAGAGCAGGGCGGCCGCCGCGTCCCGGTCGGCGAGCGCCTTCGTGAGCGCGGTGTGGATCTCGGCCAGCTGGCTGTCCACCCGGGCCAGGGCGTCCACGTACCCGCCGAGCGCGGCGCGCGTGTTGGGCACCGGACCGAGCCCGCGGACGCTCGGCACCATGGCCGTGGGCGCGGGCCACACCGCCGCAGCCACCTGGGCGGCGAGCGTCCGGACGGCCTGTTCGCGCGCGGAGGCCTCGGCCAGGTCCTCCCGGGCCCGGGTGAGCAGGTCGCGCGCCTCGCGGCGCTGCGCGGCACCGACGATCAGGTCTCGCTCGAGCCGGGCCGCGTCGATCTCGAGGCTGCCCAGCAGGCCGCCGACGTCGCCGCCGCGCTGCCGCTTGTCGGAGAGGTCCTGGGTGCGGGCCGCCAGGGTGGCGAGTTTCGCCTGGGCTGCGGGTGCGAACGCGGGAGGCTCCAGCTTCACCTGGTCGCGGATCCGCTCCAGCTGGGCGCGCAGGTCGCGCAGCCGGATCTGCTGCTGCTCGGCGTTCGGATCGGTGTCGAGACGGGTGCGCAACTGGGCGACCAGGGCGTCGCAGAGGCGTCCCGCCTCGGGCAGCGACACCGCCATCGACTGCAGTTGGGCGACCTCGCTGCCGGCGGTGTCGAGCCGTCCCCAGATCAGGGCGGAGAGCCGCTCGAGCTCCTGCTGCCCGACCCGTCCGGAGTCCCAGGTGGCCAGGAGCAGGTTCTGCCGGGTCTTCGCCGCCTGCCACAGGGCGAGGGCCAGGCCCATGTCGCCGGTGAGCTCCGCCTGGCGCCCCGAGCGGACGATCTGCTCGTCGAGTGCGTCGAGTTCGCTGCGGCGCTCGCCGAGCCAGGCGTCCAGCCTGCCGAGGTAGTCGAGCAGGTCGTTCGCGCGGGCGGCCACGCCGAGCCGGCCGGGGGCTGCGGGGGAGACGGTGCTCATCGGTACTCCCGCAGGCGCTGGTGGAGGCCGAGGACGCCCAGCGAGGCGCCGGCGAGGGCGATCAGGATGACGAGGACGAGCTGGACGACCAGGGTCGTGCGGGCGGTGCCCGGCGCGGTCGCGGCGACGCTGACGGCGTTCTCCGACGCCGTGCCGCCCGCGCTGCGGAAGGTGTCGGCCTGGCTCGCCAGCGCGCCGGACTTCCCGGACAGGAGCGACGCCGCGGCGCCCGACCAGTCGCCCTTCGCCATCTGGGTGGCGAGGGCGTCCGCGGCGTCGCTGAAGCCGGTCAGCCCGGGCAGGTCCTCGGACTTCGCCGCCGTGGAGGCCGCCGTGAACTCCGTGGTGTAGGAGGTCTCGGCGGCCGTGTTCCAGGTCTGCGTGAGGACGGCGGTGGTCAGCACCTGCTGCGCGGCGTCCAGGTGGCGGACGGCCTCCGCGGAGTTCACGACGTGGGCGAACTGGGTCGTCCGGCTGGAGTCGGAGGCCGAGCCCGCGGTGCCCTGGGCGGCCGCGGTGATGCCGATCACGACCAGCAGGCTGAGCGCGGCGCCGAGCAGGCCGAGGTTGAGCACGCGATGGCTGCGGTGCGCGACGGCCCAGGAGGCCCACGCGAGGACGGCCAGCATGGCGAGGCCGGCCAGCACGACCGCGGGGGTGGTCTCGCTCCAGGGCCGGGCCGCGGCCTCGGTGGCGAGCTGGGCCTGGAGGTTGCCGATCTCCGTGAGCAGCGCCTCGAGCTGCTGCTGGGCGTCGGCCAGGATCGGCGCGGCCTTCCCCGGGGACTGGCCGAAGGCGGAGGAGAGGGTCAGGGAGAAGCGGAGCACGTCGCCGCCGATCGCCTGCAGCGCGTCGGCGTCCTGCGGGCGCTCCCTCGCGGCCTGGACGAGCAGTCCGGAGGCGTCCACGACGGCGGTCGTGGCGTCGTTCGCGCGGGCGCTGCCGGCCGACTCCTTGAGGATCACGCTCTCGTCGGCCAGCCGGGCCGCGGTGCTGAGGTCGTGCTGCACCTGGCCGAGCCGGGCGTACTGCTGGGCGAGGTCCGGGGCACCGGCGAGGTCGCCGTGCAGGTCGGCGATCACCCACACGCCCATCGCGCCCGCCACCAGCACGGCGAGGGCGACCACGACCTGCAGTCGCTGCAGGAGCTGCGGTGTCCGGCTCGGGGCGGGGGTGGCGAGGTCGGGGGGCGGGCCGGCGGCGGGACGCGTGACGACGCCGCGGGACGGGGCCGGTGGCGTGGGCGCCGGCGTCCCGCGGGCCGGTCGTAGGGGGGCCTGGCTCATGACTGCCCCGCCGGCGGTGCGGGGAACTCCACCGGCGGGATGGGGCCGGCGGACTCGGGCGGGGTGAGGTGGGTCGGGTCGTCGTCGGCGACCGGTCCGGGGGCCGGCGGGCTGTCGTCCACGAGGTCCTCGGGAAGGAGTGTCCGAAGCTGTTCCAGGGTGGGTTCGGCCACCTCGCGCAGCCGCCAGGCGTGGCGCCCGACCGCGGCCTCCAGAAGGTTGCGCGCGTAGCGTCCGTTGCCGAAGTTCTCGTCGCGGACCTGCTCGGCCAGCTGGCGGTTGAACTCCTCGACCACGCCCTCACCCAGGTCGTAGTCGGACTTCGCAGCCATGTGGCCGAAGATCGAGCGCAGCTCGTCGTCGGTGTAGTCCTCGAAGTTGATCGTGGTCCGGAACCGGCTGGCCAGGCCGGGGTTGTTCTGGATGAACTCCGCCATCGGCACCGGGTAGCCGGCGACGATCACGACGAGGTCGTCGCGGTGGTCCTCCATCTCCTTGACCAGGGTGTTGATCGCCTCCTCGCCGTACTGGTCGCCGTTGAGGGAGTAGGCCTCGTCGATGAACAGCACGCCGCCGTACGCCTTCGCCGCCACCTCGGCGGTCTTGATCGCGGTCTGGCCGAGGTAGCCCGCCACCAGCTCGGACCGGTCGACCTCGACCAGCTGGCCCTTGCTGAGCAGGCCGATCGCCTTGTAGATGCCGGCGACGAGCCGGGCCACCGTGGTCTTGCCGGTGCCGGGGTTGCCGACGAAGACCAGGTGCCGGGTGATCGTCGGGCTCTTCAGGCCGGCCTTCGTGCGCATCGCGTCGACGCGCAGGATCGCGGTCTGGCGGCGGATCTCGGTCTTCACCCGGGCGAGGCCGATCAGCTCGTCCAGCTCGGCCAGCCACTCCTCGACGGTCTTCTCCGGCTCCTCGGGCTCCTCGGGCTCCGCCGCGGCGGGCGCTGCTGCGGCGGGCTGGGCGGGCTCACCGGTCGCGGGGCTCACCCCGGCGGCGGGAGGGGTCGCGCCCGGAACCCCCGGGTCCAGCGCGGGCGTCGGGAACGGTACCCCACCGAGGCCGGGGAACGCCCCGCCCGCGCGCGGGTCGAGGCGGCTCACGTCGAGCAGTTGCTGCTGGTTGGCCGCGGACAGCCGCGACAGTACGTCGGTGAGGATCGCGGGGGCCTGGCG
>JAXGTK010000069.1:0-12337 GCA_040774965.1 Propionicimonas sp.
GGCCACAGGACCCTCGTGAAACCCACGCCCCCGATCAGGACTGTGAAGTCCAGTCCCAACTCGAGCGGCGCCGGCAGGGACTCGACCCCGAGTCGCTCACTCACGACGACGATCGCGGCGACCCAGGCCACCAGTGCGACCAGCCAGGGCCGCAGGCCGATGAGGAATGCGCCGACTCCCCGCACGTGCCACCACCTCTCCATCCGGAGTGGCAGCAGCATGCACCCTGGAACGGCTGCCCGCCCTCAGCAGAATCACCCCGGCGCGGGGACCCGGACGCACCACGGCGCCGGAGGTTCCCCTCCGGCGCCGCCGTGATGACTCAGGCGCGCAGCGCGGCCGCCAGTTCGTCGAACACGGCCACGTAGTGGTCGATCGCCGCGTCGGTGTGCGTCACCGACAGCGTCCACTCCTCCTCGCGGCCGGGGGTCGCGAAGATGCCGCGGTTCATGTTCCACAGCCAGGTGAGGTTGGTCAGCTCGACGTCCTGGTTCGCCTTGAACGTCTCGTAGTCGCGCACCGGCACGTCGGAGAAGGTGACACAGCCCTTCGAGCCGACGCCGACCGCGTAGCCGGTCAGGTCGTAGCGGGCGATGACGTCCCTGGTGCCGGCCAGGATGCGGTCGTTGAGGTGGGAGAGGTGCGCGTAGGCGTCCGGGGTGAGCACCTGCTCCAGGGAGGCCCGCGCCGCCGCCATCGACAACGGGTTCCCGTTGAAGGTGCCGACCTGGTAGACCTTGCCGATCTCGACCACCGACATGACCTCCTCGGTGCCGCCGATCGCGCCGGACGGCAGGCCCGCGCCCAGCGCCTTGGCCATGGTGACCAGGTCGGGAGTGACTCCGAAGCGCTCGGTCGCGCCACCGGCGGCGATGCACAGGCCGGTCTTGACCTCGTCGAAGATCAGCACGATGCCGTAGCGCCGGGTGATCTCGCGGACGGCCTCGAGGTAGCCCTCGTCGGGCAGGACCACGCCGAGGTTCATCATGGCCGCCTCCATGATCACGCAGGCGGGCAGGCGTCCCTCGGACTGCAGGCGCTGGATGCGGCGCTCCATCGCCGGGGCGTCGTTGAACGGCACCGGGATGGTCATGTCGACCACCGCCTGCGGGATGCCCGCGCCGTAGGGCAGCGAGGCCAGGTTGTCGCGGTCGCCGATCTCGCCGTAGGGAACGCCGATCGAGACCATCACGGTGTCGTGGTGGCCGTGGTAGGAGCCGAAGATCTTCATCACGGTGTCCCGGCCGGTGTAGGCGCGGGCGATCCGGATCGCGTCCATGGTGGACTCCGACCCGGAGTTGGTGAACCGCCACTGCGGCAGGCCCCAGCGGCGGGAGAGCTCGGCGGCCACCGCGACGCTGTCGGGGGTGGCGCAGCCGAAGTGGGTGCCCAGCGGGTAGCGGGCGGTGATCGCCTCGCCGATCAGCGGGTGGGCATGGCCCTGGACCATCGAGCCGAAGCCGTTGTGGAAGTCGTAGTACTCGGTGCCGTCGACGTCCCAGATCTTCGGGCCCTCGCCGTGGTCGATGTAGATCGGCCACGGGTCGCGCACCTGGTAGGAGGAGGCGACGCCGCCGGAGAGGTACCTGGTCGCCTCTGCGTAGAGTTCCCGGGAGGCGGCGGTGCGGGCGTCCAGACGCTGCTGCTCACGCTCGGTGAGCTCGGCGATCCGGGCGCGGTCGATCGGCTTGGTGGAGGTTTGGACTGACATGGTTCTCCTGCAACCGGTCGGCCTGGCACCGGATGTCGATGAACGCAACCGCGACCGGCCTGGCGACGCGGGTCACCCAGAGCCTAACGCTTCCGGGCGCCGTCTCCCAGACTGACCAGACCCGCGTTCAGCGGCCCGGCGGAACCCACCACGCCAGGATCGTGATCCCGATGCCGATGGTGAGCAGCACGATCGAGTCGAGCGCACGGTTGCGGACGGCGAGCAGGCCGACCCGCTGCTGGGGCATCAGCCGCAGCAGCCCGCCCAGGGTGATCGAGGCGCCGATCAGGGTGCTGCCGGTGCGCCAGTGGCCGGTGAACACGATCGCGAGACCGGCCGCCACCCCGAGGAGCACCGACGCCAGCGGCCACTGGCCGAGGACCTGCTGCACGAAGGTCTTCGGGGGCCGCTCACCGGACGGGGTGGTCATCGCGCGAGCGCCTCCGCCCGGTCGACCACGTTCGACAGCAGCATCGCGCGGGTCATCGGCCCGACCCCGCCCGGGTTCGGCGCCACCCACGACGCCTTGCCGGACACGTCCGGGGCGACGTCGCCGGTCAGCCGGCCGTCCACCCTGCTCACGCCCACGTCGAGCACCACGGCCCCGTCGGCGACCAGGTCCGCGGTGATCAGGTGCGGCACGCCGGCGGCGGCCACCACGATGTCCGCGGCCCGCGTGTGCGCGGCGAGGTCCCGCGTACCGGTGTGGCAGAGCGTGACCGTGCAGTTCTCGCTGCGCCGGGTCAGGATGAGGCCCAGCGGACGCCCAACCGTGATCCCCCGGCCCACCACGCACACCTCGGCACCGGCCAGCGGCACGTCGTGGCGACGCAGCAGCTCGACGATGCCCCGCGGGGTGCACGGCAGCGGCCCGGGCTCGTTCAGGACGAGCTTGCCGAGGTTCGTCGGGTGCAGGCCGTCCGCGTCCTTGTCCGGGTCGATCAGCGCGAGCATCGCGTTCTCGTCCAGGTGGCGCGGCAGCGGCAGCTGCACGATGTAGCCGGTGCAGGCGGGATCGGCGTTCAGCTCCGCGATCGCGTCCGCCACCGTCCCGGCGGACGCGTCGGCGGGCAGGTCCACCCGGATCGAGGTGATGCCCACCTCCGCACAGTCGCGGTGCTTCATCCGCACGTAGCTGCGGCTGCCGGGGTCATCACCGACCAGCACGGTGCCCAGCCCCGGACGCACGCCGCGCGCGGCGAGAGCCTGCACGCGGACGGCGAGCTCGCCCTTGATCGCGTCGGCGACAGCCCGGCCGTCCAGGATCTGTGCAGTCATCGGACTCCTGTGGTCAGTGGAAGAAGTGGCGGGTGCCCGTGAAGTACATGGTGACACCGGCGGCCTGTGCCGCGGCAATCGTGTCGGCGTCGCGCACCGAACCGCCCGGCTGCACGATCGCCTTCACCCCGGCCTCGATCAGGATCGTGGGGCCGTCGTTGAACGGGAAGAACGCGTCCGACGCGGCGACCGAGCCCGCAGCACGCTCACCCGCCCGCTCAACGGCCAGCCGGCAGGAGTCGACCCGGTTCACCTGGCCCATCCCGACGCCCACGGACGCACCGCCGGACGCCAGCAGGATCGCGTTGCTCTTCACCGCCCGGCACGCCCGCCAGGCGAACTCGAGGTCGGCCAGCGTGCCGGCGTCCGCGGCCTCGCCGGAGACCAGCTGCCAGTTCGCGGGGTCGTCGCCGTCCGCGTCGATCCGGTCGGCCGCCTGCAGCAGCACGCCCCCGCTGATCGGCTTCAGTTCCACCCGGCCGGCCGGGTAGGGCTCGGCGACGAGCAGCCGCACGTTCTTCTTCGCCTGCAGCACCTCCAGCGCGCCGTCCTCGTAACCGGGTGCGATCACGACCTCGGTGAAGATCTCCGCGATCTGCTTCGCCGCCTCGACGCTGATCGGGCGGTTCGCGGCGATCACGCCGCCGTAGGCGGACACCGGGTCGCAGGCGTGGGCCCTGCGGTGGGCCTCGGCCACGTCCGCGCCCACCGCGATGCCGCACGGGTTGGCGTGCTTGATCACCGCGACCGCCGGCTCGGTGAAGTCGTACGCCGCGCGATAGGCGGCGTCACCGTCGGTGTAGTTGTTGTAGCTCATCTCCTTGCCGTGCAGCTGCCGCGCGGTCGCCAGGCCGCCGGGGAGATGGCCGTTGCGGTACAGCGCCGCCCGCTGGTGGGAGTTCTCGCCGTAGCGCAGCGTGCCCAGCTTGTCCCAGGTGGCGCCGACCCAGGCCGGGAAGCCGTCCCCGGAGGAGGAGTCGGTCAGCACCGAGCCCATCCAGGACGCGACCGCCACGTCGTAGGTGGCGGTGTGCACGAACGCCGCCGCCGCGAGCGCCTTGCGCTGGGCGAGGGTGAAACCGCCGGCGGCGAGCGCCTCGACCAGGGCCGGGTACTGGTCCGGGGAGGTCACGATCGCCACGGACGGGTGGTTCTTGGCCGCCGCCCGCACCATCGAGGGTCCGCCGATGTCGATCTGCTCGACGCACTCGTCCGCGTCCGCCCCGGAGGCGACGGTCTGGGTGAACGGGTACAGGTTCGACACGACCAGGTCGAACGGCTCCACCCCGAGTTCGGCCAGCTGGTTCCGGTGGGTCTCCAGGCGCCGGTCGGCGAGGATGCCCGCGTGGATGTGCGGGTGCAGGGTCTTCACCCGGCCGTCCAGGCACTCGGGGAAGCCGGTCACCTGTTCGACCGGCGTCACGGGCAGGCCGGACGCGGCCAGCGTCGAGGCGGTCGAACCGGTGGAGACGATCTCCACCCCGGCCCCGACCAGGGCCCGGCCGAGCTCGACCAGCCCGGTCTTGTCATAGGTGGAAACCAGGGCACGGCGGATGGGCAACAGGTCGTTCATGGGTTCCCTCGACTGAGTTCGTTGACGGTGTCGACGAGCAGTTGCCGCTCGACGACCTTGATGCGTTCGTGCAGGGTCTCGACGTCGTCGCCCGGCAGGACGCGCACCGGCTCCTGCGCGATGATCCGGCCGGAGTCCACCCCGGCGTCCACGGCGAAGATGGTGGCGCCGGTCACGGTCACGCCGTGGGCGAGCGCGTCGCGGACGGCGTGCATGCCGGGGAAGGACGGCAGCAGCGCCGGGTGGCTGTTGATCATGCGGCCGCCGAACCGGGCCAGGAAGGCCGGCCCGACGAGCTTCATGTAGCCGGCGCTGACGACCAGGTCGGGCTCGTACGCGGCGACCAGTTCGGTGAGTCCGGCGTCCCAGGCCGCGCGGTCGGCGCCCCGGTCCAGCGGATGCACGAAGGTGGGCACCCCGGCCTGCCCGGCCCGGGCGAGGCCCCGGGCGTCCGGGCGGTCGGAGCCGACCGCGACGACACGGGCGTCGAGTTCACCGGACGCCTGCGCGTCCAGCAACGCCTGCAGCAGGGTGCCAGAGCCCGAGACCAGGACCACCAGGCGGATCGGCATGGCCCCGACCCTACCGAACCCCCCCGGGCTCAGGACGCGGTGCGGCGACGGCGGACGAACCACGTCACCAGCCCGGCCAGCAGCGCGCTGAGCAGCAGCAACGGGACCCCGATCAGCAGCGACTCCAGCAGCCGCGGCCCGAGGTCGACCAGCCGCAGGCTGCCCAGGCCGCCCCGGCTCGCCGCCGCCCAGGCCAGGTAGGTCAGCCCGACCAGCAGCCCGGCCGCCGCACTGCCCGCCAGGGCCCCCAGTGCCCCCGGATGCCCGTGGCGCACGGCGGTCACCCCGGCGAGCGCCCCCACGACCACTCCGCCGGCGAGCCAGGCCTGCAGCCACGGGTCGGCGGCGCCCACGGCGGGCAGGGCGCCGAACACGGGAATCGCGGGCAGCATGCCCAGTTCGGTCCCGGTGAGCGACACCACCGAGCCGGTGCCGACGGTGAGGCCGGCGCCGAGCAGCCAGGCCAGTGCCCAGCCGAGCAGGTTGGGCAGGTACGCGAGCACCACCACGGACCAGACGAACGCGCCCGCACCGTCGAACTGCAGCGCGTCCTCCAGCGTCCCGATCCGCGCCTCGCCGAGCACGACGGCAGTGGCCAGTGCGACCGCGCCGACCACGACCAGGCCGAGGGCTCCCCCGGCGGCTCCCCGCACGCCGCGCCGCCACCAGTCCGGACCGATCGCGTCGAGCCTGTGGCCGGCTGCGCGCGAGGCACCGATGGCGCCGCCCGCGGCGCTGACCACGAGGGCACCCAGGGCGGGACGCCAGAGCGCGGCGGGACCGTCGACCGCCCAGGCGAGCAGGACCGCGAACCCGGTGTAGCCGGCGGCGACCTGCCCGATGGAACCCCACAGGAGCCGGCGCCGGTCGGCGTCGGCGAGGTCGCCCGCCAGGGCCTGGCGTCCCTGCCGGTACGCGAAACGCCCGGCGGAGGTGCAGAGCGCGCCGAAGCCGAGGGTGAGCCCCAGCGGAACCAGCGTGACCGCGTCCTGTCCGATCACCAGCGGATCACCGTGGGCGAGCAGCCACACCTGGGCCGCGAACGTGAGCACGGTGGGGAGCGCGATCGCGATCGCGCTCAGCCACGCGACCAGCATCACGCCGGCGACCAGCAGCGCTCCGGTGAACCCGGCCAGCACGCCGCCACCGACCGCCGCGACCGGCCACGGGAGCAGCGGCGGACCGTCCGGCGGGCGGGGCAACCGGACGGTTCGAGCCGTGGAAACGGTGAGCTTGAGCCGATCGGGATCCCGGAATCTGGGCATGGGCATGGTGGATCCATGCTGGCGCAGGCGGCCGCGCCTCCTCGTGGGGACACGCCCGCCGTCGCTACACTGGCTCGGTCATACAGTTATCGACCGGCAAGGGAACGCAGTGTCTGAAGAGGGTTCGCCCACCCCCCGCAGGGCTCTCGGCCCGCTCCCCGACCAGCCGGCGGAAACGCCGGGTGCCGGCTATGGACGCGGCTTCGCCCCTGATGACCCCTCGCCACTGACCAGTACCGGACGGCTCCGTCGGCTCGCCGTCAGCCCGTCGAGCCCCGCCAGCCCGCCAGCCGCGGACGCGGGCACGCCGGTCCCCCCGCCCATGCCCGTCCTGCCCAAGCCGGAGTCCTTCCTTCCGCCCGCGGCAGGTCGCCGGTTCTCCGCCACCGACGAGCCCTTCGACGGCGCCTTCGTCGCACCGCGCCGTTCCGCCGTGAGCCCCGCGACACCGCCGTCGACCGGGTCCCTGCTGTCGCCGCCCCGGCGTCCGACCACCCCCCCGCCGGTGACCATGTCGGCCGCCGCGACCTTCACGCCGTCGCCGTACGCGCCCAGCCCCGCCGCCGCCTCTCTCTCGGGAGCCGCGGCCGCGAACTCCGGGGCGGCGGCCGCCGTCCCGACCGCCCCAGTACCGACCGCCCCTGGAACTGCCGCCGTTTCGCCCGCCGTCCCGACCACACCCGGGTTCCCGGCGGACTCCACCCCGAGCCCCGCGGCCCCCGACGCCGCGACCCCCGACGCCGCTGTGGCCGAGGGCGCCACGACGAAGCGGCGCGGCCTGTTCGGTCGCAGGCCGAAGGCCACCGTGACCGCCCCGGCCGAGCCCGAGCCCGCCCCGACCCCCGTCGATCCCGAAACCCCGGCGGCGGAGGCCGGGCCCGGACCGGCGAGCAAGCCCAAGGGACGGCGCAGCGCCCGTCCGGCCCTGATCGTGATCTCGGCCGTCGCCGTGGTCGCCCTCCTCGTCGCCGCCGGGGTCTGGCTGCTCACGCTGCGCTCCGTCGCACCGAGCGGCAGTTCCACCAACCCGAACACCTCCTCCGCCCTCGACCCGCTGGTCACCGCGGCCGACCTCGGCTCGCTCGCCGGCGTCACCTGGACCGAGTCGACCGCGACCTCCGACCCGGAGCGTCCGCTCTGCCTCCCGGCCACCGGCGACGGTGTGCCCAACGCCCAGCGCGCCGTGTCCCGCAGGACGACCGCCGGGGACGACGAGACGACCTCCTTCGTGCAGGCGATCGACACCTACGCCGACGAGGCGGCGGCCACCCAGGCCTACACCGCGCGGACCGTCCAGGCCGGCACGTGTTCCAGCGACGTCGCCTGGATCACCGGAGCCAACTCGGTCTCGGGGCTCGCCGATGCAGCGATCTCGGAGCACCTCGTGGTCGAGGGAGAAACCGCCGACACGTTCCACACGCTCCTGATCAGCCGCACCGGCCGGTCCGTGAGCCTGGTCGACATCACCACGACCAGGAGCGCGGTGAACGCCCTCGACCTCGCCGAGGTCGTCGGCCAGGCGCTGAGCCGCCAGTGCGGCGGCGACCAGGGCACCTGCCCGGCCAGCATCGAGGTGGCCACCGTGCCACCGCCCGCGGGCGACCCGGCGGGCTGGCTCGTGGAGGGCGACGTGCCCCGGGTCACTCCGGGCGAGGGCCGCTGGGGAACCACCGACCCCAAGACCACGCTCGACGTGATCGGCAGCCAGTGCGAGGCGATGGACCTCCAGTCGGTGGCCGGCACGACCTCGGCGGGCCAGCGGACCCTGCTGCTGGCCGACGACACCGCCGCCCCCAACGGCTTCGGCATCGACATGGTCACCTACACCTTCGCCAGCGCGAAGGATGCGGCGAAACTCGGCAAGAAGCTGTCGACGAACATCGCCGGGTGCCCCGACCGGGCACCGACGGCCAAGGTCAAGGACGGTCCGGCGGCGAACGGCACCGGCGAGGCCGACCTGAAGTTCACCGGCGACACCTACGAGGTCACCCAGGACACCGGCTCGAAGACCCTGATCTACCGGATCGCGGTGCTCACCGTCGACACCAAGGTGGTGTACCTGCTGGCCAACCCCACCGCGGACTTCGACTTCACCGACAGCCAGTGGAAGGCGGTGGCCGTCCGCGCCGGCCAGCGCGTCACGCAGGCCTAGGACCACGGACGCCCCGGGCAGGCCGGCCCGGCGGTCGGCGCCGGGCCGGAGCACTGCCCCGGGCTCAGCCCAGTGAGGCGATGACCTCGCGCATCAGGGACGCGGTCTCGCTGGGAGTGCGCCCCACCCGGACGCCGGCGGCCTCGAGCGCGGCCTTCTTGGCCTTGGCCGTGCCGACCGAGCCGGTCACGATCGCACCCGCGTGGCCCATGGTCTTGCCGACGGGAGCGGTGAAGCCGGCCACGTAGCCGACGACGGGCTTGGTCACGTTCTCGATGATGTAGGCGGCCGCACGTTCCTCCGCGTCCCCACCGATCTCGCCGATCATCACGATCGCGTCGGTGTCGGGGTCGGCCTCGAACGCGGCCAGCGCGTCGATGTGGGTGCTCCCGTTGACCGGGTCGCCGCCGATCCCGACGGCCGTCGAGAAGCCGATGTCGCGCAGCTCGAACATCATCTGGTAGGTCAGCGTGCCGGACTTCGAGACCAGTCCGATCCGTCCCGGGCCCGAGATCGTCGGCGGGATGATCCCGACGTTGGACCTGCCGGGCGTGATCAGGCCGGGACAGTTGGGGCCGATCAGGCGGGTGGTGCCGGACTGGCGGGCGTAGTCGACGAACTCGGCGGTGTCCTTCACCGGGACGCCCTCGGTGATCACCACGGTGAGGTCGAGGCCGGCGTCGACCGCGTCGATCACGGCCTGCCGGGTGTACGGCGCGGGCACGAACACCACCGAGGTGTTGGCGCCGGTGGCCTCCTTCGCCTCCGCGACGGTGTCGTAGACGGGGACCGGCTCCTCCTCGAAGGTGACCGACTGGCCACCCTTGCCGGGGGTGACCCCGGCGACGACCCGGGTGCCGGCCCCGATCATGCGCTGGGTGTGCTTGCGGCCCTCAGAGCCGGTCATGCCCTGGACGAGGACGACGGAATTCTGGTCCAACCAGATCGACATCTGTTGCTCTCCTTATTCGGCCGCGGCGGCCAGCTCGGCGGCCCGGCGGGCCGCATCGTCCATGGTCTCGCGGACCTCGACCAGCGGGTGGGCGGCCTCGGCCAGCATGTGCCGCCCGACCTCGACCGCGTTGCCGTCCAGCCGGACCACGATCGGGCGTGTGGCCCGCTCCCCCAGGATGCCGAGGGCGTCGATGATGCCCTTGGCGACCTCCGAGCAGGCGGTGATCCCACCGAAGACGTTCACGAACACCACCTTCACCTGCGGGTCGGAGAGGATGATGTCGAGCCCGTTCGCCATCACCTGGGCGGACGCGCCCCCGCCGATGTCGAGGAAGTTCGCCGGGCGGGGCTGCCCGGGCAGGTCCTCGCCCGCCCCGGCGACCACGTCGAGCGTGCTCATCACGAGGCCCGCACCGTTGCCGATGATGCCCACCGAGCCGTCCAGCTTCACGTAGTTGAGGTTCTTGGCCCGCGCCCGCACCTCCAGCGGGTCGTCCGACGACTCGTCGGCGTAGGCGGCCCAGTCGGGGTGACGGAACGCCGAGTTGGCGTCGAGGGTGACCTTCGCGTCGAGCGCGACGATCCGTCCGTCGCCGGTCCTGACCAGCGGGTTCACCTCGACGAGCGTGGCGTCGTTCTCGCGGTAGGCCTCTCCGAGGAGCACGAGGACGCGGGCGAGCTCGGCCCGGTCGGCCTCGGTGAAGCCCGCCGCGGCGACGATCTCGTCGGCCTTCGCCTCGTCCACCCCCACCAGCGGGTCGACCTCGATCCTGGCCAGTGCGTCGGGGCGTTCCTTCGCGAGGGTCTCGATGTCCATCCCGCCCTCGACCGAGCACATCGCGAGGTAGCTGCGGGTGGAGCGGTCGAGCAGCAGTGAGAAGTAGTACTCCTCGTCGATCTGGGCACCCTCGGCGATCATCACCGTCTCGACCACATGGCCCTTGATGTCGAGCCCGAGGATCTCGGCGGCCCGCTCCGCGGCCTCCTCGGGCGAACGGGCCAGCTTCACGCCGCCGGCCTTTCCGCGTCCGCCGGTCTTCACCTGCGCCTTGACGACGACCACGTCGGTGCCGAGTTCCTCGGCGGCCGCGCGGGCCTCGTCCGGTGTTCGGGCCGTGATGCCCCGCAGGACCGGGACGCCGTGCGCCTCGAACAGGTCTCGCGCCTGGTACTCGAACAGATCCACTCCGACTCCGTCCACTCACGTTGCTCGCTGAATGCGGTGCCGAGCCTAGCCCGCGCTCCCCGGACCGCGCACCACGGCGTCCCCCGTTGCGGACGCCCGGGACGGGTCCACAGGTTTCTGAACGATTCTGAGAAAGACCCTAAGAAATGCTAAGGTGATCCCTGTCCGGCTCGGCCGGGCGGGATCAGGGCATCGGGGAAGTGCGACGGGAGTCAAGTGAACGTACGTCGAGTGCGCGCTGACAAGCCGCGTCGCGCGCTCCCGTCAGAGCAGGACGGCTCGGTCCGCCGCGGTCGTGCATTCACCCGGGCGAACGTCCGCAACGTCATCCAGCGGGGCGTGACCGCGATCGTCGTCTCAGGAATCGCAGTGGCCGGTTTCTCGGCGTTCACCGCCTCCTCGACCAACGCGACCGGTACGGCCTTCGCCGACCAGGGCCTCGCGATCTCGAGCATCCCCGCCGTCCAGGTGGCCAGCGCGCCGCAGAGCGCCTCCGTCGGCGACCTCGCCGCCGCCCGCGCCGCGCAGCTCGCCACCGACAACGACGCGATCGTCACCACCCAGGAGAGCGCGGCCGCGGAGGCCCGCGCCAGCCAGCTGGGCGGCGACGCCGACGCGATCAACACCGAGATCGACCGACTGAAGAACCTCGCCAAGTTCATGTGGCCGGCCGACGGCAAGGTGGGTTCGGTCTTCGGCATGCGGATGCACCCGATCCTGCACTACTACCGGATGCACGACGGCGACGACATCGGCGGCACCTGCGGCGAGCCGATCTGGGCCGCCCAGTCCGGTGTGGTCGTGAGCACGGAGATGGGCTACAACGGTGGCTCCGGCAACAACGTCTGGATCAACCACGGCGACATCAACGGCGTCAACGTCCAGTCCGGCTACCTGCACATGCTGCGCTACGTCGTGAAGGTCGGCCAGAAGGTCGACAAGGGCGACGTGATCGGCTACGTCGGCAGCACGGGCCTGTCCACCGCCTGCCACCTGCACTTCTCGATCAAGAAGAACGGCGTCGAGTCCGACCCGATGGAGTACATCGGCTGGAACCCCGAGGCCAAGGGCGCGCCCACCCACAACTGAGCCGGGCGTCGCCGGAGCTCCTCCGGTGGGGACGGGGACCCGCATGATGGCGTTGCAGATCGGGCCGGGGCCGGGGATGCCGGCGGGACTGGTCATTCCGGAACACGAACTCCTCGAGCGCTACTCGCACGCCTCCGGGCCGGGCGGACAGGGTGTCAACACTGCTGACTCCAGGGTCCAGCTGTCCTTCGATCTGGCCACCTCCACCGCGCTGGACGACGTGCAGCGCGAACGCCTCCTGCGCCGGCTGCAGCCCCGCCTGGTGGGCACCGTGCTCACGGTGGTGGCTGCGGAGTCCCGGTCCCAGCGGCGGAATCGTGCCGCCGCCAGGGAGCGCCTCGCCGCGCTGGTCCGGCAGGGGGTCGCCCCGCCGCCGCCGCGGCGTGCGACCCGCCCGACCCGCGCCTCGATCGATCGCCGGCTCACCAACAAGCGGCGGCGCGGCGAACTCAAGCGGCAGCGCGAACGGCCGGCCGCGCTGTAGCTACAGCTTCTCCATCGGTGCGTGCTTGAGCGAGAGCCGCTTCAGGCCCACCGAGCCGAAGTCGACGTCCGCC